>CAYWMC010000238.1:0-4377 GCA_964459345.1 uncultured Klebsiella sp.
CAAGTCTCTCAACGCCCATTCCAAATGCAAATCCGGTGAACTTTTGAGGATCGACGCCGGACAATTCCAGCACACGAGGGTGGACCATCCCGCAACCCATCAC
This sequence comes from uncultured Klebsiella sp., assembly GCA_964459345.1. Classification (GTDB taxonomy): domain Bacteria; phylum Pseudomonadota; class Gammaproteobacteria; order Pseudomonadales; family Pseudohongiellaceae; genus UBA5078. The sequence continues at coordinate 104 of CAYWMC010000238.1, forward strand.
TTCGAGCCAGCCGGTATGACTGCAAACTCTGCACCCTTTTCCTTCGCACATCACACACGCCATGTCGACTTCTGCAGACGGCTCGGTAAATGGAAAATAGGAAGGCCGAAATCGCACTGCCAGGTCCTTTTCGAAGAATGCCTGGAGGAACTCTTCTATGGTTCCTCGAAGATCAGCGAAACTGACATTCGTGTCGATGAGAAGCCCTTCGACCTGGTGGAACATAGGGGTATGGGTAATATCAGAATCACACCGGTAGACTCTACCTGGACAAATCATACGATATGGAGGCTCTGAACCTTCCATAACTCGGACTTGCACAGGGGAAGTATGAGTACGCAGCACCGTACCGGGATCAATATAGAACGTGTCGTGCATTGCACGAGCGGGGTGATGGTCAGGAATATTGAGAGCGCCGAAATTGTGGTAATCGTCTTCGATCTCAGGACCGACTGCGACAGAGTACCCGGCAGCTTTGAAAATCGTTTGAATGCGCTCGATGGTACGACTTACAGGATGCAGGCCACCGCGGCCATTGCGACGCCCAGGCAGAGTCACGTCGACAGTTTCGCGGTTCAACTGTTTGCTAAGCGCTTCTTGAACCAGAACATCGCGACGCATATCCAGTGCTTGCTGAATCTGATTTTTCGCGAGATTGATTTTTTCGCCAGCCGCCGGTCGTTCTTCAGGAGCCAATTTGCCGAGGCCCTTGAGTAATTCCGTAAGACTGCCTTTCTTGCCCAGAAAATCGACGCGCAGCTGATCCAGTGACTTTTCATCACTGGAATCAGCAATTGCGCTTAGTGCCGACTCAACCAGGGATTTGGTATCTGGCATGATGTCAACTCAATCGGCTTATGCAGCCAGGCTGTTCTTCGCCTGATTGACCAAAGCAGCGAAAGCAGCTTTGTCATGCACGGCCAGATCAGCCATTACACGACGGTCAACCTGGATGTTCGCCTTCTTCAGGCCAGCAATCAACTGACTGTAAGTCATGCCGTTGGCTCTGGATTGAGCATTGATGCGAGTAATCCACAGGCCACGGAACATACGCTTCTTGGCCTTGCGGTCACGATATGCATATTGTCCAGCCTTGATGACTGCTTGCTTGGCAACGCGGTATACACGGCTTCTAGCGCCATAATATCCTTTCGCCAGTTTCAGAACTTTCTTGTGACGACGTCTCGCGGTGACGCCTCTTTTAACTCGGGCCATCTTTAAATCCTCTCAAAAAATGATGTTAGAAGCGTTTACCAAGCATACGGTCGATCAACGGCTTGTCAGAGGGGTGAACCAATGACGTGCCTCTCAACTGACGCTTACGCTTGGTCGTCATTTTGGTGAGGATGTGGCTCTTGTTGGCGCTTTTGCGCTTCCAACCGCCGGCGGTTTGTTTGAACCGCTTGGCCGCGCCGCGGTGGGTCTTAATCTTGTTGCTCATTGCATACTCCGCATTTGTCGTCATTCCAATTTCAATTGTGAATGACAGCTGAGGGTTGGTTTATGAAGCCGAAGTAATAAAAAATCCATTGCTCTCTGCGTTGAGAATGGAACTCTCCAATTGCGAGAGCTTCTGCAGCAGCAATGGACTTTACTATGGCTTCTTCTTTTTTGCGGGAGACAGAACCATAACGATCTGTCTGCCTTCCATCTTGGGTTCCTGTTCCACTGTGCCGTATTCTTCGAGATCTCTTCCGATCCGTTGAACCAACTCCAGCCCAAGATGTTGATGGGCTAACTCACGACCTCGGAATCTCAACGATACCTTGGCCTTGTCTCCATCGTTAAGGAAACGTATCAGGTTGCGTAGTTTTACCTGATAATCCCCTTCCTCCGTCCCTGGTCTAAACTTTATTTCTTTTACTGTCTGCTTGTGCTGCTTTTTCTTGTTGGCAACTTTTTGCTTCTTCAAGTCAAAAATATGCTTGCCGTAGTCCATTATCTTGCACACCGGCGGTTCCGCTTCAGGTGCAATCAGGACCAAATCGAGTTTCGCTTCGCTGGCAGCAGCTCTCGCCTCTTCTATAGACACGATGCCGGCTTGGTCGCCATTTTCCAGGACCAAGCGGACTTCGCTGGCATCTATATGCTCGTTGATTACGGGCTTCTTAGAACTACTCCTCATAGGCGCTTGTTTATTCTCTCCAGATTTAGTGTTCAGTGCGATTGATGTCAGCAACTTGCTGACTCAACCTTCGATTTTCATTGTAGCTCAATTCTCGGCAGTACGGCCAAAGCGTGCCACTTCTGCGCTCAATTTATGTGCAAAATCTTCAATCGACATTGTGCCAAGGTCTTCACCAGCTCGCGTTCGCACTGACACAGTACCGGTTTCAACTTCGCGATCTCCTGCAACCAGCAAGAATGGCACTTTGCCAATCGTGTGCTCGCGGATTTTAAAGCCGATCTTCTCATTTCTCAAGTCAGCAATGGCTCGGAACCCTTTGTCGCTCAAAGACTTTCTTACAAAATCGCAGTATTCGGCCTGACTGTCGGTAATATTCATAACGACCACCTGCTCTGGCGCAAGCCAAACTGGCAATGAGCCGGCATAGTGCTCTATCAGCACACCGATAAAGCGCTCAAACGAACCAAGAATCGCTCTGTGCAACATCACAGGAGTCTGGCGGCTTCCGTCCTCTGCGACAAACTGCGCCCCCAATCGTTCTGGCATTGAAAAATCTACCTGAATGGTACCGCACTGTTGCACGCGCCCCATGCAATCCTTCAGAGAGAACTCAATCTTGGGGCCATAGAACGCACCTTCACCCGGCAATAGTTCCCAGGGCATGCCGTTATTCTGCAGAGCCTGCTTGAGCGCACCTTCAGATTTGTCCCAGAGTTCGTCACTACCAACACGCTTGGCTGGACGCGTGGACAATCGAAGAATGATTTCATCAAAGCCAAAATCCTTGTAGACAGCGAAGAGCAGCTTCATGAACGCGGCGACTTCGTCTTGAATACTGGATTCAGCACAAAAAATATGCCCATCATCCTGCGTAAAGCTTCGCACACGCATCAATCCATGCATGCTTCCTGAGGGTTCGTAGCGATGGCACGAACCGAATTCGGCAAGGCGCATAGGCAAATCGCGGTAGCTCTTCAGCCCTTGATTGAATACCTGCACATGACATGGGCAGTTCATTGGCTTTATGGCATAGAGCCTGTTCTCGGACTCGACACTGAACATCTGATCAGCGAATTTGTCGGCGTGACCGGAACGCTCCCATAGAGAGAAATCAACAAGCTGTGGAGTGCGAATCTCGAGATAGCCGTTCGCGCGCTGCAAACCCTGCATGTAACTTTGGATTACTTGATAAATGGTCCAGCCTTTGGGGTGCCAGAAAACCATTCCGGGAGCTTCTTCCTGGAAATGGAAAAGGGACTGCTTCTTGCCAATTTTTCTATGATCTCGCTTCTCGGCCTCTTCCAGGCGTTGCAGATATTGCTCAAGAGCCTTCTTGTCGCCCCAGGCAGTACCGTAGATGCGCTGCAACATTTCGTTGCTGGAATCACCGCGCCAATAAGCTCCAGCCACAGAAGTGAGCTTGAATGCCTTGAATTTGCCGGTCTCCGGAACGTGCGGCCCCCTGCAAAGATCGATGAATTCTCCCTGTCGGTAGAAGGAAAGCGCCTCATCACCAGGAATGCTCTTGATGATCTCTACTTTGTACTTCTCACCCTTCTCCTCAAACATTGCGACCGCTTCAGCACGACTCATCACCGAGCGCGACACAGGAAGATTTTCGGCAACAATCTCACGCATTTTGTCTTCGATTCTTTCAAGATCCTCCGGCGTAAATGCTCGCTCATAGGAGAAATCGTAAAAGAAACCGTCAGCTATAACTGGGCCAATGGTGACCTGAGCTTCCGGGAAAAGCCTCTGTACAGCCTGTGCCATCAGGTGCGCACATGAATGCCGCAGTACTTCAATGCCATCTGCGTCGCGATCCGTGATGATGGCAACTTCGCAATCTTTGTCCAGGACGCAAGATGTATCGACCAGCACACCATCGACTCGGCCTGCAAGTGCAGCGCGAGCAAGCCCTGCCCCAATGGCACTTGCTAGATCGGCGACGGACACGGGCCTATCAAAGACTCGTGTGCTTCCATCTGGGAGTGTGATAGTCGGCATGGCGTTCCTGATGACGATAGAAAATGAGTCGGAATCCAGTATCTTCCGACTCAATTTGAACAATTCTGATGATTGCGAGGAGACATTCTGGTAGGCACGACCAGATTCGAACTGGTGACCTCTACCATGTCAAGGTAGC
>CAYWMC010000239.1:0-4353 GCA_964459345.1 uncultured Klebsiella sp.
TTCAAGGACTTCGATCTGATGATGATCAACTGGTCGCACCAGTCCAATCTTCCGATCCACATCCTGCTTACCAAGGCCGACAAACTGACGCGGGGCGCCTCTCAGAACGCCCTTCTGGGGGCGCGACGCCAGCTGGCGGACTATCCCAACGCCAGCATTCAGCTGTTTTCTTCCATGACCAAGTCAGGCATTCCCGAGCTGGAAGCGGTCCTTGATCGCTGGATGGCAATTCCTGCGGCGGAAGCGGCCGAACCAGAGGCGAGCTGAGCAGGCGGCCTGCAGAGTCAGGCCGTTTCAGTGCGCTTCGTCCCAGTTGTTGCCTATCCCCACATCCACCACCAGCGGCACATCCATCGCCGCCGCACTGACCATGCGGAAGCGCACACCTTCGGTCAGCAGCGCCACATCCTTCTCGGCAACTTCAAAGACAAGTTCGTCGTGCACCTGCAGCACCATGCGCGCATCAAGCACACCAGTTCCCAGCCAGTGGTCGATATCAATCATGGCCTGCTTGATGATATCCGCCGCCGTTCCCTGCATGGGGGCATTGATCGCAGTGCGCTGTGCCGCCTTGCGCAGCATCCCGTTGCCCGCGTGAATATCGGGCAGATAAAGCCGTCTGCCGAAGAGCGTTTCCACGTAGCCCAGCTCGTCCGCCAGCGCCTGGGTCTGCTCCATGTACTGCAGCACGCCTGGATACTTCTGGAAGTAGAGGTCGACGTAGTGCTGCGCACTGTGGCGGTCAATGCCCAGTTGTTTCGCCAGGCCAAAGGCAGACATGCCGTAGATCAGGCCGAAGTTGATGGCCTTGGCCCGGCGACGCTGCTCGCCGCTTACTTCTTCAAGAGGCGTGCCGAAGACTTCGGATGCTGTAGCGCGGTGCACATCCTGAGCACTTGAGAAGGCCTTCAGCAGACCCGGATCCCGGGAAAGATGCGCCATGATGCGCAGCTCCACCTGTGAGTAGTCAGCCGCCAGCAGCTTGTAACCAGGGCTCGCCACAAAGGCCTGCCGCACCTTGCGACCTTCCGCCGTGCGGATCGGGATGTTCTGCAGATTGGGTTCGGTTGAGGACAGACGCCCGGTGGCGGCGACGGCCTGCTGGAAGCTGGAGTGGATGCGCCCAGTGCGCTTGTTGATGTCCAGTGGCAGCTTGTCCGTGTAGGTGGACTTCAGCTTGCTCAGCCCGCGGTGATCCATGATCAGACGCGGCAGCTCGTATTCCAGCGCCAGCTCCTGCAGTACGGGCTCTGCCGTGGAGGGCTGTCCGGTCGGCGTCTTCTTGAGCACAGGCAGTTGCAGCTTGTCGTAGAAAATGACTTGCAGCTGCTTTGGCGACCCCAGATTGAATTCCTCGCCAGCCAGCGCATAGGCCTCGCGTTCCACTTCGACTAGTCGACTTCCCAGAGCCTTGCTTTGCTTGCCCAGCAAGTCCGGGTCAACCTGAATGCCGCAGCGCTCCATCCGCTGCAGCACAGGAATCAGAGCCAGTTCGTAATACTTGTGCAGGCCCGCCAGTTGTCCCGTCTGGGATAGTTTCGAAGCAAGACTGTCACTGAGGCGCAGCACCAGATCGGCCTTGCGTGCCGCATAGGCCATGGCAGCCGGCAGATCCAGCTGGCTGAAGGCCAGTCGCGCCTTGCCTTTGCCCAGCAGAGCCTCCGGCACTTCCAGGGACAGCTGTCCGTAGTGCTCCGCAATACTCGCCAGCGTGTGGTCCGTCGCCACCGAGTTGAGAACATAGGAGCCCGTCAGTGTGTCAAAGCGACAGCCCGCAAGGCGAATGCCGCAATTCTCCAGCGCGTGCAGATGAAACTTGGCGTCATGGGCCAGCTTGTGAAGACGCGCATCCTCCAGCACCGGCTGTAGTCGGCTCAACACCCTGGCCCGATCCAGCTGCGGCGGAAACTCCAGAGAGTCATGAGCGACTGGAATGTACCAGGCATGTCCTGCGACGGTAGCCAGGGCGATACCCACGATTTCGGTTTCCATGAAGTGGCGGTCGTCTGTCTCCAGCGCCAGCGCGAAACGTCCAGCCTTGCGCAAGGCGGACACACAGGCGTCGAGGCCTTCTTCGTCGAGCACGGCGGTGGCTGCCGTCGCACCTGACACTACATGCTGATGATCCTCTGCCGGGCGCGCCGACTCGGAAGAGACGCTCTCGGCGCTGGCCGGCGACTGCGAGCGCGCCTTGCCTTCCACCTCCTTGACCCAGGACTTGAACTCCAGCTCGCTATAGAGGGCAAGCAGTGCATTGGCGTCTTCCTGTGTATGCACCAGGTCCTCGATATCCACCTGCAGCGGGACATCACACTTGATGGTGGCCAGTTCGTGGGAGAGCCACAATGTGTCCAGGCTCTCGCGCAGACGCTCGCCAATCTTCCCGGAGACCTCTTCCTTGTGCGCCAGCAGTCCTTCGAGCGAACCATACTCCTGCAGCCATTTGACAGCCGTCTTGGGCCCGACTCCTGCCACGCCCGGAATGTTGTCTGCCTTGTCGCCTGTCAGCGCGAGGTATTCAACAATGCGCTCTGGCGGCAATCCGAATTTGGCGGTGACACCCTCGGCATCCAGAAACTCGTTGCTCATGGTATTGAGCAGCGTGACCTGGGGAGATACCAGCTGCGCCAGGTCCTTGTCCCCCGTGGAGATCAGTGTGCGGATGCCACGCTGGGTGGCCTGAGTGGCGAGAGTACCGATGACGTCGTCGGCCTCGACACCCTCGATCACCAGCATCGGCAGCCCCATCGCACGAATGATCGCGTGAATCGGCTCGATCTGGCTGCGCAGCTCGTCGGGCATGGGGGGGCGATGGGCCTTGTAATCGGCGTAGATGTCATTGCGGAAGGTCTTGCCCTTGGCATCGAACACCACCGCAATGTGACTGTCCGGATAGGCTTTGACCAGACTGCGGATCATGTTGATCACGCCCTTGATGGCACCGGTGTGCTGACCGCGACTGGTGAGCAGGGGTGGCAGCGCGTGAAATGCCCGGAACAGGTAAGACGACCCGTCTACCAGAACCAGCTGGATGGGCGCCGGAGCGATGTCATTCATGTCCACTTCCTTGATTTGTTGAGCTGACAGCAGCGTGAGCCGCGATTATGGCGCCTGCAGGCAGGTATCGAAAGCGGCAGCCAGACTTGTCAGCAACTGAGCATAGCCTTGTTTGTCGGCCACGATGGCATCACCCAGGGGGTCGATGGGCACTCGCTTGACGGGCAGATCCCGCAACACCGTATTGACCGTGGCCACACTGGTATTGACGTCTTCCAGCAGACAATCGGGAGGGTTCTGCGCGATCAGCGCCTGTATCTCCATCAGATGGCGAATGCCCGGCTGATTTTCATGATCCGGCGCCACTACAAATTGATGCTCCAGGCCGAACTGCTGTTCGAAATAGCGTATGCCGTCGTGGAAAACGGCGAATTTCATCTGCGCCCTGGAAGCAAACTGCGCTGCAATCTGCGTCTGCGTGCTCACCATCAGCGCCTGGAAAGCAGTCAGATTGGCCTGGTAGGCAGCAGCATTTTCGGGATCGCGCCGAACCAGTTCAGCAGCGAGTCGCTCCGCTATCAGCACAGCATTGGCGCTGTTCAGCCATAGATGGGTGTCATAGCGGGACTCGTCTTCCTGAAGCAGACCGCCGCCTGGCGCCTGGAGCCGCAAACCCTCCAGAGAAGCTGCTTCAAGCACGGTTGCCCCGCCATCGAGGTCAGAGAACAAAGTGGCCAGATAGGTTTCCATGGGCTCGCCCACCCACAACAGGACATCTGCATTGCTGGCACGCGCGACATCAGAGGGCCGCAGGACATAATGGTGCGGGGATTGATTCGAAGGGATCAATACGGCAGGCTGAGCGACCCCGTCCATGACTGCCGCTGCAATCATCTGCAAAGGCTTGATGGAGGTGACAACGCTGGGCTGCGCGAAGCTGTGCAGCGAGAACATCAGCAATGCGCCAGCCAGCAGGCAGGACGCGGGTATCCGTTTCAACATGAATGAGATCTGACCGGTGGCTATGAGTAAAAATGATATAATATACCATTATGCAGGGGTCGTGGCGACTACACCCTCTCGTACACCGGAAAGGATAGCGCGCTTGAACAAGCCTTGTCTCATTGAAGCAGCAGATGTGAGCGTCACGTTCGGAAATCGCCCGGTACTTGAGCATGTCAGCCTTAAAGTACACGAAGGTCAGGTGGTCACCTTGATAGGCCCGAATGGCGCCGGCAAGACCACGCTCGTGCGCGTAATGCTTGGCCTGCTGAAGCCGCAGATGGGCAGGGTGAGCAAGCGCGAAGGCCTGCGCATTGGTTACATGCCACAGAAGCTGCACATCGAGCCTACCAT
>CAYWMC010000240.1:0-4351 GCA_964459345.1 uncultured Klebsiella sp.
TACCAGCTCTGCACGAAGTCGGCGACGGGCAGTTCCCGCAGGGGGCGCAGCGGCCCTTCGGGCTGACCGATGTACAGGAAGGCAATCAGTTTCTCGTGCTGTGTCAGGCCCAGACCTTCCCTCACCACAGGATGCACGGCGAACGGCCCGGTTCGCCACACGGCGCCGATGCCCTGGGCGTGGGCAGCCAGCAGCATGGCATGGGTGGCGCAGGCAGCGGCCATGTCCTGCTCCAGCACGGGAATCTTCGGATGTTCAGCCGCGCAGGAGATGCTGGCGATGACCAGTGGCGCACGCAGGGCTTTGCTGCGGGCGCTTTGCACTTCCTCCTCGGAAAGGCCTGGGTTTTCCGCCAGCGCGCTTGCGCCGAACAGATCGGCGAGGCGCTGCAGGGAGTCGCCTTCAATCCTCAGAAAGCGCCACGGGCGCAGCTGGCCATGGTCCGGGGCGCGCAGGGCGGCCTGAAACAGGGCCTGCACGGCAGCCTCGGACGGCGCGGGACCGCTGACACGGGGAACGGAGGTACGGGAGTGCAATGCGGTTAGCGCGTCCATCGAGAGCCCTGCAGACTTGTTGTGGTGTTGTGGCGGGGATGCTTGCCGGCAAGAATAGAGGAACTCGCGCAGAATTGGGAGTCGGGTGTTAACGCTCAAAGATGACGCTTTCTTTGTGGTATTAATTCCCACTAAAATAGTCAACAATAGCGGCTGAAGAGATACCAGCCCATGCGCACTTTCGAGGCCCCTGCATGAATTCCGTTGCCGACCTGATCGCCGTCAGTACTGAACGTCCCGTCTACCCCCAGGCCAAATCGCGCTGGTTTGGCAAGACAGCGGGCAGAAGACTGCGCCTGGTATTCAGTTTCTACTCTCCGGATGGCAATGAAGTTGCCATGCCTCTGGCCAGCATGTCGGCCTACCTGAAGCGGGATTTCCCCTGGGTGGACGTCATTCTCAAGCCGATTCTGATCCTGCGCGATGCCGAGGCCTACAACCCCGAGAATTACGCACGCAGCATCGCCGAACTGCAGCCAGACCTGATCGCATTCTCCGTGATGAGTCCGCACTGGTACCCGATGGAACCCTATTTCGCGGTGCTCAAGTCCATGCTTCCCGAGCTGCCGATCTGTATCGGTGGCTACCAGGCCATGCTCTCTCAGGAGCAGACCATCGAGAATCCCAACATCGACTTCATCTGCGTGGGCGACGGCGAATACGCCATTGGCAATCTCGTCCAGTTCCTGCGCGGCAGCAAGGATGGTCCGGTGGATGGCATGTGGGAGAAGCTGTCCGACGGAGAAGTCATCCGCACCGAGCCTCATCAGATTGGCGATCTCGCGTCTCTGCCGTTCCCCGACTACGACATCTTTGCCAAAGACGGCCGCTTCGTGGATGTGAACACATCGATCTTCGGACCGAAGGAAAAAGTGGTTCTGCCGGTAATGACTGGCCGCGGCTGTCCGTATCGCTGCACCTATTGCTGCAACACCCCCTTGCTGGACGGCTGGAAGACCAAGAAGGAATTCCTGCGCAAGTATGACCCGGACGACATGGTGAACGAGCTGATCCGCCTGCGCGACAAGTACAACGTGGGCTATTTTGAATTCTGGGACGAACTGTTCCTGTCCAATCTGAAGTTCGTGCGCGCCTTCTTCGAGATCTACAAGGAGAAGATCCGCCTGCCGTTCTCCATCAATTCCCGCGTGGAAGTGATGAACGAGAAGTTCTGTGAATCGGCTGCAGAGGCCGGGTGTCACACGATCTGGTTCGGCATCGAGAGTGGCGACGAGAAATACCGCACCAGCTTTCTGGGGCGCAAGATGACGAACCAGCAGATTGTGGACGCGGCAGAGAACTGCAAGAAGGCCGGCATCAACCGGCTGACGTTCAATATCGTCGGCATGCCCCTGGAGACAGCGGAAAACATGCGCCAGACCCTGGAGCTCAACCGCCGCATCGCTCCCGAATTCTTCTTCTTCTTTCCCTACATCCCGCTGCGTGGCACACCGCTGTATGACCGCGCCGAGGCGGAAGGGCTGCTGCTGACCAGCAAGAAGAATCTGCACTATCTGTCGGCCGCCAATGACAAGCAGTTCACGCTCAACATGAAGGAGCGTCCTGATCTGCTCACGGCCGAGGATTACAACAGCATCTGCCAGGAGATGCTGGCCTTCCAGGAAAGCAACAATCGCCTGAGCCTGGATGACGACAATGGCCGACCCGTGCGGGCGACAGTGGAAGACAAGAGTTTCAGCCTGATCGACGACGCGCAGAAGGCGGCGCTGGAAGAGAATCCTGTGGCGGCAGCGGCCGTGGAATCACCCGTGCAGGTGTACGAACCTGCTCCGGTGGCGCAGGCAGCGCCTGCTCCTGCGAAGGACAGCGGATTGCTGGCGGGGCTGCGCAGCCTGTTCAGAGGCTGAGTCAGCCGGTTCCATGCTGAAATGCTGTGGGAGCTTGCCTGCACGCGAATTGTTCGCGGGCAAGCCCGCTCCCACGGTCAGCTCCCACCAGCGGCTCATTCAGGTCGGATAGTCTGCAATCGCGCGCTGGAAGCTCTTCCACGACAGCACGGCCATCAGCACATTGCCCAGCAGGGCGCCCCCGTAGAATCCCCACAGCCCGAACAGCTCACTCCCGGCCCAGGCCAGCGGCACATAGAACACGAAGAAGCGCACGATGCTCAGGTACAGCGCCACCATGGGCTTGTGCAGCGCATTGAAGGCTGAATTGGTCAGAATGATCACGCCCTGCAGGCCATAACCCAGTGGCAGAATCCAGATGAAGAGCCGGATGGCCTGTGCCACGTTTTCATCTTCGGTGAACACCGCCGCAATCAAACCCGCCGTCACTGCCATCACCCCATAGATCAGCAGTTGCCACAGCAGGATGAATCGCAGTGTCATGCGGTAGGACTCTGCGATGCGGTCGAGCCGCCCGGCTCCCAGATTCTGGCTCATGAACGGGGGCAGGGTAGAGGACAGCGCCAGCACCAGCAGGCTGGCGATGGACTCGATGCGGGACCCCACACCGAATGCCGCCACGGTGCTTTCGCCATAGCCTGCGGCGATGGCTGTCATCACGCCCGCCGCCACGGGCGTCAGCATGTTGGCCCCCGAGGCAGGGATGCCGATGCGCAGCATCTCTCTGCTGGAGCTGAGGAAGATCTTCAGCGACGGGATGCCCTTGTAGATCAGTTCCAGTTTCACGATCAGGTAGTAGAACAGGTAGCCGAAGCCCACGATCCACGACACCAGAGTGGCAAGCGCCGCGCCCTGCATGCCCATGGCGGGAATCGGGCCGAGGCCGAAGATGAGGATCGGGTCCAGCACTGCGTTGATGAGGCCGGAGGCTGCCATGACCAGGCTTGGCGTACGGGTGTCGCCGCAGGCCCGCAGGACGCTGTTGGCCGTAGTCATGCCCACCAGCAGTGCGCTTGCCGGCAGCCAGATGCCCATGTAGTCGCGAATCAGCGGCAGCAGCTCTTCCTGTGCGCCCATCAGCAGGAATATCTCGTCCATGAACACATAGGCAAGCAATGACAGCAGCAGTGCCAGCAGGATGGAGGTGTAATTGGTGACAGTCGACGCCTGCTTGGCCTTCTCGTGCTCGCAGCAGCCCAGGTACTTCGCCACGACGGCAGACGTGCCGATGCCCAGCCCGATGGCCAGGCTCAGAATCATGAAGGTGACGGGAAACGTGAAGCTGATGGCAGACAGTGGCTCGGTGCCCATCATGCTGATGAACAGGGTGTCGACGAGATTGAAGGTGAAAAGCATGAACATGCCGATGATCATCGGGCCAGTCATGCGGATCAGCGTCGCCGGGATAGGATCCTCGACAAGGCTGTGGCGTCTGTGTGTGGGGCTCTCTGCCATCTGTTGACACTGCGTCAGCTTTACAACCACTGCGGCGCGAGGTGCTGCCGGTAGAGATAAGAGCCTGCTGTCCTGTTCTATTGTTGTTGTTTGCCCTTGTATTGCATCACGTCATTGCAGCTCATCAGACCAGAGCCACGGCAGTTTTAGCGCAGCGGCCGCAGAAATACTCTGCTGCGGATCACGCGCCTTTGTCGTTGCCCGACAGCCGCATCTGCAGCAGCTGCTTGAAACACTTCAGATTGCCGAACACCAGCTCGGGGCTGTTACTGACTTCCGGGTTGCCTGTGGCGTCGCTGATGAGCGCGCCGGACTCATGCAGAATCAGCAGCGCTGCCGCAATAGAGGCAGGGTCGTTCTCGCCCAGCCAGCCTGCATCAGCCCGGCCTGCGCCGACCCAGGCCAGGTCCAGTGCCGGGCAACCGGTGAGGCGCACGTCGCACTGCACACCATAGAGTTTTTGCTGCAGGCGCA
>CAYWMC010000241.1:0-4351 GCA_964459345.1 uncultured Klebsiella sp.
ACTGCGCGACGCCGGCGGGTACTTCGGGACCGGAAGCATCTTCAGGCATGTGCGGAACGGTGAGGGTCTGTGCCTGGGCAATGAACGGAATTGCGGTCATGGCCACGAGGCAGCAGCCCGCAGTCAAGCGAGCAGCAGCGTTTTTCATTTTCAGGGTTACTCCATTTATTGTTGTTGTCAGTGTCCTGCGCGCCAGAGTATGGAAGTGCGGCAAACACCGTGTCCATGCTTTTGCGGCAATCTGTCTGGAATAGCCGGTTTACGGGCGAATTTCCTTGCCGGCACCGCGTGGCAGTCGGTATTCTCGCCGCCTTTCCTCGCTGCACGGACCTCCACTCGCCATGAAAGACCTCACCCAGGGCTCCATTCCCCGCACCATCATCGCCATGGCGGCGCCGGTTGCGGCCGGCATGATCTTCCAGACGCTCTATCTGCTGGTGGATCTGTATTTCGTGGCCGCGCTGGGCGATGCCTCGGTGGCCGGCGTGGGCGCCGGCGGCACCCTGATGTTCATGATCATGGCCCTGACCCAGATTCTGGGCGTGAGCGCCGTGGCGATGATTTCCCAGGCCGTGGGCCGCAAGGACCGCGAGCAGGCCAACCTGGTGTTCAACCAGTCCCTGATGGTGGCGGCGCTGTTCGCCGTGGTGACCCTGGCGGGCGGCTACGCGGCAGCGGATGCCTACATGGCCAGCGTGGCGTCTGATGCGGACGCGGTGCGCGAGGGCGTGATCTTCCTGTACTGGTTCCTGCCCGGCATGGCGCTGCAGTTTCCGCTGATGGCCATGTCCTCGTCGCTGCGCGCCACAGGCCTGGTGAAACCCGGCATGGTGGTGCAGGTGCTGACTGTGCTGCTCAACACCCTGCTGGCGCCGATTCTGATTGCCGGCTGGGGCCCTGGCCCCGCGCTGGGCGTCATGGGCGCAGGCCTGGCCAGTTCGATCTCGGTGCTCGTGGGCGTGCTGCTGCTGACGGGCTACTTCATCAAGCTGGAAAAATACGTGTCCTTCGACACCACGCTGTGGAAGCCGCGCATGGACATCTGGACCAGGATGTTCAATATCGGCCTGCCCGCCGGTGGCGAGATGCTGCTGCTGTTCGTGTACTTCTCGGCCGTGTACTGGCTGATTGCCGACTTCGGTGCGGCCGCCCAGGCAGGCTTCAGCATCGGCGGGCGCATCATGCAGTCCATCTTCATGCCCACCATGGCCATCGCCTTCGCCCTGGGGCCGATCGTCGGCCAGAACTACGGCGCCGGCCGCCACGACCGCGTGCGCGAGACCTACTTCAAGGGCGTCATGCTCAGCAGCGCGCTGATGCTGCTGGTGACCATCGTGATGCAGTGGAAACCGGAGCTGCTGGTGATGGCCTTCACCGACGAGGCCGAAGTGATCGAGGTGGGCGCGGTGTTCCTGCAGCTGATCTCCCTGAACTTCATCGCCCAGGGCATCGTGTTCTCCAGCTCGGGCGTGTTCCAGGGCCTGGGCAACACGCGCCCGGCCATGATCAGTTCGATCATCCGGGTGCTGGTGTTCCTGCCCCTGGCCGTCTATCTGAAGTACCAGCCCGGCTATCACATCAACCAGGTGTGGTATGTGTCGATCCTGTCGGTCACCGCCCAGGCCGTGGCCGGCTACCTGCTGGTGCGGCGCGAATTCCGGCTGCGGCTGGACGCGCCGGCACCGGCAAGCGCAGGAATTTGAGAATTCAGTCAGCACTCTTCGGAATCGGGTAGAGCCCCGCACCGGCTTCTGGTTCAATCCCGCCTTCTGCAGAAGAACACCGCGGCAGCCTGACTGCCCGGACGAACATCCCCATGCGAGAGGTAATGCCCATGCACACGAAGTCCCCGCTGTTCCTGCGCCGCGCCCTGCCGGCGCTTGGCCTGAGTCTGAGTCTTGTCCTTCCCGGCGCCTGGGCGCAGAACGCGGCCCCGGTGGCCGACGTGGTGGTGGATGCCCAGCGCATCACCGACGCCGATGCCTTTCCGGGCGACTGGATGACCCACGGCCGCACCTACACCGAACAGCGCTTCAGCCCGCTTGACCAGATCAACCGCGACACCGTCGCCGGCCTCGGCCTGGCCTGGTCTGCCGACATCGACACCAGCCGCGCCCAGGAAGCCACGCCCATCGTGGTGAACGGCAAGATCTACGTGTCCACCGCCTGGAGCAATGTGAAGGCCTTCGACGCCGTGACCGGCGCGCCGCTGTGGAGCTGGGACGCCGCCGTGGACCGCGCCAAGGGCGCCGATGCCTGCTGCGACGTGGTGAACCGGGGCGTGGCCTACTGGGAAGGCAAGGTGTATGTCGGCACGCTGGACGGACGACTGGTGGCGCTGGACGCCAACACCGGCGAACAAGTCTGGTCCACCGCCACCTTCGACCCGGCCCTGAAATACACCATCACCGGCGCGCCCCGCGTCATCAAGGGCCAGGTGATGATCGGCAACGGCGGCGCCGAGTACGGCGTGCGCGGCTATGTCAGTGCCTATGACGCCGACACCGGCGAGCTGACCTGGCGCTTCTACACCGTGCCCGGCAACCCTGCCGACGGCTTCGAGAACGACATCATGGCCGCCGCTGCCAACACCTGGAACGGCAGCTGGTGGAACCTGGGCGGCGGCGGCACCGTGTGGGACGCCATCGCCTATGATCCGACGCTGGACCTGATGTACATCGGCGTGGGCAACGGCTCGCCCTGGAACCAGGCCCTGCGCAGCCCCGGCGGCGGCGACAATCTGTTCCTCAGCTCCATCGTGGCGCTGGACCCGGACGATGGCAGCTACAAGTGGCATTACCAGACCACCCCGGGCGAGACCTGGGACTTCACCGCCACCCAGCCCATCATGATTGCCGATCTCACCATCGAGGGCGCCCAGCGCCGCGTGGTGATGCAGGCCCCCAAGAACGGCTTCTTCTACGTGCTGGACGCCGCCACCGGCGAGTTCATCTCGGCCGAGAACTTCATCAACGTGAACTGGGCCACCCACATCGACCCGGATACTGGCCGCCCGGTGGAGAACCCCGACGCGCGCTACGAGCTGAGCGAGAACGGTTTCATCGTGATTCCCGGCCCGCTGGGCGGGCATAACTGGTATCCCATGGCCTTCAGCCAGAACACCGGCCTGGTCTACGTTCCCGTCACCGAGAACTTCGCCGGCTACTACCCCGACCGCGAGTTCGTGGTGAACCCCACCGGCTGGAACACCGGCAACGACTTCGCGCGCGGCGCGGGCCTGGTGCGCAGCGCCGCCCAGCGTCCGACCAATACCGCCTTCTTGATGGCCTGGGACCCGGTGACCCAGACGGAACGCTGGCGCGTGACCCACACCGTGACCACCGATGGCGCCGGCGTGCTGGCGACTGCCGGCGGCCTGGTGTTCCAGGGCAACCGTTCCGGCGAGTTCGTGGCCTACAACGATGAGACCGGCGAGCGCCTGTGGGCTGGCGTCACCCAGGCCGGCGTGATGGCGGCTCCGGCCACCTACGCCATCAATGGCGAACAGTACGTGGCCCTGATGGTGGGCGCGCCCTCCGCGTTCGGCGGCAACTCCGGCGTGCCCACGGGCTTCTCGGTGACCACCACGGCGTCCAGCAACAACTCGCGCCTGCTGGTGTTCAAGCTGGGCGGCACCGCCGCACTGGCCACCGAGCCCGTACCCCAGCCGGAGACCACCACCGGCACCCGCGTGCTGCCGCAGACCAATGCCTCGAACGAAGTGATCGCCCAGGGCCAGCGCGCCTATGAGCAGATCTGCAGCGCCTGCCACGGCACCAACGCGGTGAGCAGCCGCGCCGGCGTGTTCCCCGACCTGCGCATGAGCGCGCGTCTGGGCGACGAAGCGGCGTGGAGCGCCGTGGTGGTGGATGGCATTCTGGCCGACCGCGGCATGGTGTCCTTCGCCGCGAGTCTGCGGGAAGGTGACCTTGAGGCCATTAGGGCGTTTGTGATCAGAAGGGCGAATCAGGATCTGGGGAACTGAGGTCGCACTCCTGGTCCTCGGTCCCACGCCGGGGAGAGGCCGGGCAGCAACAGGACGTCGAGACATGGTTTCGATTGCGACTTCGTGGGATTGATCGGAGTAGTAGTTTCCCAGACGCAGAAGGGTTCAGGACCGCACCGTCAATCTGATACCCAGCCCGTGCAGCACTTTCACTATGGTTTCATAACGCGGCTTCGCGCCCGGCGCGAGTGCCTTGTACAGGCTCTCGCGGCCCAGGCCGGAGTGCCGCGCAACCCGCGACATGCCCCGCGCACGCGCAATGGTCCCAAGGGCGGCGACGATCTCGCTCGGATCGCCGTCGGCGAGAACGGCGTTCAGGTAGGCCAATCGCGTCTCTTCGTCGTC
>CAYWMC010000242.1:0-4304 GCA_964459345.1 uncultured Klebsiella sp.
GTCGAGATCGGTTTCTGCCCCATCTTCGGTGACGAACACTTCACCGTGCTGAAACGGGCTCATGGTGCCCGGATCCACGTTGATGTAGGGATCCAGTTTGAGCATGGTGACGTTGAGGCCGCGGGCTTCGAGAATCGCCGCAAGAGAAGCAGAGGTAATGCCTTTACCAAGCGAGGAAACAACACCGCCGGTAATAAATATGTATCGCGTCATTAACGCCCCATCCAGAGTTTTTTCAGGTCAAAACAGTATTTCAAACAAGCACCTACAGATGGGATTACAGACTACCAGAAGGCACTGGTCACCACAACGCAAAAATCTGCAGGGCGTGGGTTGACACGCGGAATCATCAGCAGATTCACGCGTCCGGATCGACATCCGGCGGTATCCAGACAATCTTCCAACCGGCTTCTCCCGCTTCTGTACGCCAGCCATCACTGATGCCGACGCCGGGAATGCACACGAGAGTCTCATCGATGTGGACAAGAGGAATGCGCTCACGCAACCAGGGCGGAACGTTCGCGTCCTGCAGAATTTTCTTGAGCGCCCGCGAGCGTCGCCCTGCCAGACGACACACCTCGCCGCCCTGCCGGTAACGCAATGTGACATGCGCCCCTTCCGGAATGCGCAGACCCTGCCCTTCCACAGCCAGAGCGTACACACAACCGTTCGATGGCAGATGCAGGGTATCGTGCGGATGCCAGGAAAACTGCGATGACGTCGCAATGCTCTGCATCACCTTCTGCAGATACAGACAGCCCTTGTGACGCCGCACCACCACACTGAGTCCGCCCTCGCGCCAGCGCAATTCAGGGTGCGCCTCGACACTGGCAGGGAGCATCTCCGTGACGATATGCGTCAGGACATTCCACCCTGGATCAGGCGCCCCGGCCAGCTGCAGCCAGTAGCGCAACACATTGCGCTGCCGCGCGGGACTCAGGCTCAGCAGCTGCTGCGAGTCGAGCACCGTCAGACTGCCAGTCTTGACCAGCGCGAAGTCGAGCTGAGCCAGTGCGTCATTCAGTTCATCGGCTTCCTGCGCAAGTTGCGATGTGCGCAGCCAGGACTCCCGGTAGCCCGGCCAACGCGCTTCAAGCAGCGGCAACACCGTATGCCGGCAATAGTTGCGATCATGGTGAAGACTGGCGTTGCTCTCGTCGTCCACCCACGTGAGCTGCTGCGCCTGCGCCCATTCTTCAAGGGCTGCGCGACGGGTTTCCAGGAGCGGCCGAAACAGCAAGCCATTGCCCAGTGCCCGCCTGGCAGGAATGGCGGCGAGCCCCCGCGGACCAGCACCCCGCAAGGAGCGCAGCAGGAAAGTCTCGGCCTGATCGTCCAGATGATGCGCCATCAGCAGCACTTCGCCGGGCGCCAGCAAGGCTTCGAAGGCTTCATAACGCCGTTGCCGCGCCTGGTTTTCGAGACTCGCGCCTTCGTCGCGCCTTATCTGCACCCGTTCGACATGCAGGCCGATGCCCAGCGCATCGCACAGGCGGCGGCAGCTTGCCTCCCAGGCGTCGGCGTGGGGACTCAAACCGTGGTGAACATGAATGGCGCGCAGGATACCGCCTTCGCGGTGGCGCAGGGCGGCGTGCGCCGCGTGCAGAAGTACCGTGGAATCCAGTCCTCCGCTGAAGGCCACCGCGAAACGGCTGTCGGGGTCAAACCCGGCCAGCTGTTCTCTCAGGGACTCGACAGTGAAGGACATGGTGTCAGGCAGGCACTCCGTAGCTCATCAGCCGGCTGTAGCGCCGCTCCAGCAGCACTTCCGTGCGCATGGCGCTGAGGCGGTCGACCTGCTCGATGAGGGCGCTCTTGATATTGGCCGCCATGGCCGCGACATCGCGATGGGCGCCGCCAAGGGGCTCCCGAATGGTGGTATCGACAATGCCGAGCTCTTCAAGGCGTTTGGATGTCACTCCCATGGCTTCCGCGGCAGCAGAGGCATATTCGGCGGATTTCCACAGAATGGTCGCACAGCCTTCCGGGGTGATGACGGTGTAGGTGGAGTACTCGAGCATGTTCAGATGGTCGGCAATGCCGATGGCAATCGCACCGCCGGAATTGGCTTCGCCGGTGACAGTGGCGATCAGCGGCGTGCGCACGGTAGACATCATGGCCATATTCTCGGCGATGGCTTCGTTGATGCCGCGCTCTTCAGAATCAATGCCCGGATAGGCGCCTGGCGTGTCGATGAAACTCAGCACCGGCAACTTGAAGCGTTCGGCCATGGCGATCAGACGCCGGGCCTTGCGATAGCCTTCCGGACGGGGCATGCCGAAATTGTGGCGCACCTTCTCCTTGGTGCCGCGCCCCTTCTGATGCCCAATGACCATCACCGGCCTGCCGTCCAGACGCGCCACACCACCGATCAGCGCCAGATCATCGGCAAACAGCCGATCGCCGTGCAGCTCGTCGAAATCCGTAAACAAGTGGGAAATATAGTCGAGGGTATAAGGCCGCAGCGGGTGTCGGGCGACCTGGGAAATCTGCCAGGGAGTCAGCGCGGAGTAGATCTTCTCCGTCAGCTTCTTGTTCTTTTCCTGCAGCTTCTGGATCTCGTCCGTGATGTTGAGCTTGTTGTCCGCACCCACCAGTCGCAATTCATTGATCTTCACTTCCAGATCGGCGATGGGCTGTTCAAAGTCCAGGTAATTCGGATTCATGGCGATGTTGTGTCCCGGTAATCGTGCTTGTCTTGGGGCAATGATAGCAAAAGGCCTGCGCGGATAGCGACAGGCATGTATGCCGCGGAAGGACTGCCGGCATCAGGATTGATAGCACAGGGCAACGCAGGCTCTGCCGAATTCTTCCTGCAGGCGCTGCAGCAGCAGCTGCCCCGGTTGCACCTGCCACTGCGGGCCGAGCACCAGACAGCCCCGGCAATCGCGGCGCTCGTAGAACACCCGCACAGGACAGCCCGGCGCTGCGCCCTCTGGCGGCATATCGCCACTTGCCGGCTGCAGAGGAGTCAGGGGTCGATGGGCTTGCAGGATTGTTTCCAGCACGTTGAGAAAGTCCGGCGCCAGCACATCCTGCCGCAGGCGCAGATCCAGACTGCGGGCAAAGTGTGCCCGTGCCTGATCCAGCGTCATCACACGCCGCGCGCGTCCACGCATGGAGCCGCTGTAATCATCCACACTGACGAAGCAATCGATTACCAGAATCGCGTCCTTGAGCAACAGGTTGCGGTACTGCTCATATTCCTTGCCGTACAGCGACACTTCGAAGCGCGCGCTGCGGTCGTCCAGCTGAATCATGGCAATCGTGTCGCCCCGCTTGCTCTTCATGGTACGAATCGCGACTACCAGGCCAGCGATGTGCTGACTCTCGCGCTCCGGTTTCAGATTGGCCAGACGATCGCGCGTGAACTGCTCGATCTCCGGCAGAAACTCATCCACAGGATGGCCGCTGAAATACAGGCCCAGCGTCTCACGTTCAGCGGCCAGCCTCTGCTGTTCTGTCCACGGACGCACGCGGGAACCAGGAATGCTGAGGGGCGTCTCGGCAACCGGATTGATATCGCCGAACAAGTCCTGCACGCCAATCGCGTTGTTGCGACTGCTTTGCTCCGCCGCCTTCATGGTGTCGGCAATCGACGCGCTGAGCATGGCCCGCGCCAGGTCCTTGCCCCCGGGCTGCAGGCTGTCCAGCGCACCCGCGCGCACCAGTGCCTCCAGCGTGCGTTTGTTGACGGCGCGCCCATCCACACGGCGACAGAAATCCAGCAGAGACACAAAGGGTCCGCCTGCATTGCGCGCTGCGATGATGGCGGTCACTGGGCCCTCACCTAGCCCCTTGATGGCGCCCAGCCCGTAGACAATCTCGCGCTTGTTGTTGACCGTGAAGTTGAATTCGCCCAGATTGACATCAGGCACTATCAGCGGCAGCCGCATCTGCCGGCATTCCTCCACCAGGGTTACCACCTTGTCGGTGTTCTGCATGTCAGCAGACAACACAGCCGCCATGAAGTACGCCGGGTAGTGTTCCTTGAGCCAGGCCGTCTGATAGGAGACCAGGGCGTAGGCAGCCGAGTGCGACTTGTTGAAGCCGTAACCCGCGAACTTTTCCATCAGGTCGAAAATGGAACCCGCCCGGTTAGGATCGATCTCGCGCTGCTGCGCGCCCTGCATGAACGAGTCGCGCTGCTGCGCCATCTCTTCAGGTTTTTTCTTGCCCATGGCGCGGCGCAGCATGTCGGCGCCACCGAGGCTGTAATTGGCCAGCACCTGCGCGATCTGCATCACCTGCTCCTGATACAGGATCACGCCATAGGTGTTGGAGAGCACTGGTTCCAGATCGGG
>CAYWMC010000243.1:0-4289 GCA_964459345.1 uncultured Klebsiella sp.
TCAACAACATCCTCTCGGGATATATCTCAAGATCTGGTTGCTGCTGTTCTTTCTGAGTGCTCTCAGTTACATGGTCGACTATCTGGAGTTTCAGGGCTATTTGCGCTGGACGCTGATCATCATCTTCATGCTGTTGAAGGCCGGTTTCATCGTGGCAATCTTCATGCATGTGATGTGGGAGAGGATGGCATTGATTCTGACTATTCTGGGACCGCCTGTCGCACTGTTCTTCCTGATTGGATTCATGGCAATCGAGGGAGACTACACGTTCGGCGCAAGGGTGGACTATTTCGGAATGGATCCTGATGCGCAGCCCTTGCCCGTTGTGCATCTTGAAGCACACTGAACGCGACACATTGGAAAAGGGCCTGCATGCAGGCCCTTTTTTTTATCCAAGACTTGAGTAGCGCAAGAGAGTTTCAAGATCAGTCATGATCTCTTCAGGCGTGTGCTCTTGTGTGTAGTACATCATGACATTGCCGACTGGATCGACCAGCAGAACGTAGGACTGTGAGGCAAGCTCAACAGACACTCCAGCTGTCAGCAGATTTTGCTGCAGCGTCGCCTTGTCGGTATATGCCAGACCCATGCTTGGGTATTCGGCCCGGAAGTGCTCTGCGAGCTCGTCGGAAAAAGGCTGCATATCCGTATTCAGATAGTAGCGTCGAACGCGTTGTATATTCTTGCCGAGCGCAATATGCAGTTGTTGAAGATAATGGATGCGCTCTTCGCAGGCCACATCACAATCAGCACCGTTCACATAGACCATCAGCCACGGCTTTATCTCGTATTCCTCGCCTGGCGCCAGTGCGGCGATTTCTTCTTCAAAGGTTTTGAAGACTGGCTCGCCATCAAGATTGCGCATCGCAAGAATGCTGATGTCCGCTGGCGGATTGATGAGATTGCCTTTGTTTACTGTGGACGACACTGCGCCGTCTTCATTCGCGCCGCGGAATGACATGGTAGCCATGGACACGGGCAGGGCAGTGATCAACAGCAGAAAAGTCAGCTTCAGTTTGTTCTTGAGATTGGCGTCCATATTCACTCGTCTTTGCTTCGATGTTGTGGGTTTCGAGTTCCAAAATAGAGATACATCAACACTAGCGCGGCCGCCATCGAGAACCACTGTACGGCATAGGCCTTGTGCTTTTCGGGTAGCATGTTGATGGTTTGCCAGTTCGCCAGCAAGGCGCCTGTACTTTCTTGAGTCAGTCTGACGGTATACGGACGCAGTGGGAGATCAAGCGTATCGCTCCACGCAGTAATGTCGATTTTCTGCACCACTTGCGGCCAGGTCTCCGCATTCACTTCTTGTATGTTGCTAAGCATGAACGGCTCCGACAAAGGCACGTACAAGCTACCTTCAATACTTGCCTCTTCTTCTATCGGTTCGATCTCGGGGAGCTGCAAGCGTGATTCCCCCTGGGCGATCCATCCCCGGTTGAGAATTACAGCATCTCCATCCGGTGTCACGAAAGGCATCAAGACTTCGTACCCGACGCGGCCTTCCTGAATGCGATTATCCAGTAGAAAGTAGCGCTGGTTGTCGTAATGACCGGAAGCCCGCACTTTTTGATATGACAAATCGGCCATGGACCAGTCAATTTGTTCAAGTGCCAGGGCCGGACCACTTTGCCGCTGGTCGTACAGGGATTGCAGTGCCAGCTTCTCGCTCTCGCGGTCGAGCTGCCACACGCCCAGACTCATCAACACCGGAAGGAATGCGCCTGTGAAGAGCGTCATGGGCCATCCGGGTGAAAAACGCATTGCCATTGGGGCACCTTGCTTGAATCGAAGTTGAGAAATATCCGGTGTATCACGCGTCTGCTATCATGCGCGCTGATTTTTCAGACTTAGGAGTCCCAATGCTCAAGACCATAATCGTTCTATTGCTGATCGGCATTCTGGCCAGTCTCGTTGCGGGCTTCGTATTCTTCTACAAGGACAAGGGGCGTTCCAAGCGGGTGCTCTACGCGCTTGGCGTACGAGTCACATTGGCCGTTGTCATGATCATCTGCATTTTTTTCGGCCTGGCTTCCGGCGAACTTACGCTGCAGGCACCTTGGCTACAAGGTTGATGATCTGAGGTGTTGTTGTTTTATTGAAGGGAGTTTGCAATGTGGCAGGCAGTCGGCGATTTCGCCTCCTGCCTGCCAGCCTTGATACAGCCTGTGTTACAGCAGGTATACGAAGATGAACAGGCCCACCCAGACCACGTCCACAAAGTGCCAGTACCAGGATGCCGCTTCGAAGCCAAAATGATCATCCGGCTTGAAGTGTCCCTTGATGGCACGAGCCAGCATGACAGCCAGCATGAAAGTACCCAATGTCACGTGAAAGCCGTGGAAGCCTGTCAGCAGGAAGAACGTTGATCCGTAGATTCCCGAATCCAGTGTCAGCCCGTAGTGGTCGTAGGCTTCGATGTATTCCATGGCCTGAAGCACAAGGAAGATCATGCCCAGCGCCACAGTCAGCGCCAGCCAGTTGATCAGACCCTTGCGATTGCCTGCCTTCAGCGCGGTGTGAGCGAAGTGCACGGTCACGCTGGAGGTCAGAAGGATGACGGTGTTCCAGAAGGGCAGGAAGCTGGAGAAGAAGCTGATGCTCCACTCGTGAACATTGAGCGCTTCATGCGGATTCGTGAACAGTTGGCTGTCCGGGTTGTTGATCAGTGGCCATGCTGCTTCGAATTCTGGCCAGAGAATCTCGCCAGTCACGCCTTTGTCTCCCAGGCCGCCAATCCAGGGCACAGAGAAATTTCTGACGTAGTAGAGCGCGCCGAAGAATGCTGCAAAGAACATGACTTCGGAGAAGATGAACCAGGCCATCCCCCACACGTAGGAGCGCTTCAGCTGATCACTGTTCATGCCTGCATGATTCTCGCGAATCACTGTGCTGAACCATTGGAACAGAATGTAGGACAACAGCGTGAAGCCGATCAGAGACATCCAGGTGGATACCGCAGTACTTTCCGATGCCTGGATGTCGTTGAGGACATTGCCCAGACCAAATACTGTCAGGAACAGACCAATCGACGCGAAAAACGGCAACTTGGTTTGTTCTGGTACGTAATACGTTTCGTGGGAGCCGGTGCTGGCCATTTTCTATCTCCAAAATTAATCAGATTGGGTTGCGCTATCGTGCTGTAATTTCTTCGCCCGAGATTTCGTAGTCAGTAATATCGAAGAGCGAATACGAGAGCGTCAGTTTTGTTATTTTTTCCGGAATATTTTCATCGACGAAGAACCGGATGGCCATGTCGACTTCTTCCCCGGCAGCCAGAGGCTGCTCCTGGAAGCAGAAGCATTCCAGCTTCATCAGATATTGAGCAGCCTCATTCGGGGCCACGCTTGGAATTGCCTGTCCTACCATTGCAAACCCGTTGGGGTTCTTCGCACGATAGCTGACAACCTTGATCTCACCCGGACTCACAGTGACCTGGGCATCGTTCGGTTCGAAGATCCAGGACATTCCTTCACTGTTTTGAGCCATGAACTGCACGGTAATCTTGCGATCCTCAACAGGGACCGGCGCAACTTCTGCATAGCGACCAGAGGTCTTGCCGTTGAGTCCGGTGATGTCACAGATGACATCATAGAGAGGAACCATGGCGAAGCCGAAGCCGAACATGCCAACGACAACCAACAGCAGTCGCTTCACTATTCGTGTCGTGGAAGAAACAGGCGTTTCTTGCTTCATCATGATGTCCTCTCTCAGAATCAATTACTGGGCGTGGATCAATTTGGGGTCAGGCGGTGTTGCAAACGTGTGGTAAGGAGCAGGGGAATCCACTGTCCACTCCAGTCCCTGCGCGCCTTCCCATACTTGCGCAGTCGCTTTCTTTCCGCCTTTGACGCACTTGATCACAACAACCAGCAGGATCAGCTGCGATGCGCCAAACAGGAATCCACCGATACTGGATATCCAGTTGAAATCGGCGAATTGCAGAGCGTAGTCAGGAATACGGCGTGGCATGCCTGCAAGGCCAAGGAAGTGCTGCGGGAAGAAAAGCACGTTGACGCCAATGAAGGACAGCCAGAAGTGCAGCTTGCCCAATCGTTCGTCATACATGTGGCCAGTCCACTTTGGCAGCCAGTAGTAGGTTGCTGCCATGATGGAGAACACCGCGCCCGGCACCAGCACATAGTGGAAGTGTGCCACGACGAAGTAGGTGTCGTGATACTGGAAGTCCGCAGGCGTAATCGCCAGCATCAGTCCGGTGAATCCGCCCATTGTGAACAACACCACGAACGCAATTGCGAACAGCATCGGCGTTTCAAACGTCATGG
>CAYWMC010000244.1:0-4286 GCA_964459345.1 uncultured Klebsiella sp.
GACTTCGGCCGCACGCCCTTCTACAACACGGCGGCGGGCAAGGACCACTGGAACATCACCAGCGTCATGGCCATGGGGGCGGGCATCACGGGCAATACCCTCATCGGCGAGACTGATGCGAACTTCGAAGCGCGCAAGCTCAGTGTCTCGACTCTGGAGCCCCACTCCAGTGGCATCGTGGTCACGCCGAAGCATATCCACCGGGCGCTGCGGGACTTCCTGAAGGTGCCCGCAGAGCTGGACGCGCTGTTCCCCATTGCGGTGGAGAAGCTGGCGCTGTTTGCCTGACAGGCAAGCTCAGGGCTCAGAACGTGCCCCGCAGCTTCAGGGCCACATGGGGGCCGCGGGCATTGCAGCGGTCTTCGATCTCGCGGATCACGCCATCGCGGATATGGCCTGCATAACGGGTGCGATTCACGCATTCGTGCACATCGAGGACATTGCCCAGTTCCAGACGCAGGGCCAGGCCCAGTGAGGTCAGGGAATTGCGCTCGACATACACGCTCAGGTCCTCGCGCTGATCCAGTTCCTCCCAGCGGTCGATATCCGGCAGCGGCCGGTTGCCCTGGTCGGCGCCCAGGTAGTCAATGCCGTAACTCATCTTCCAGGCCGGCAGGTCATGGCGCACGCTCACGCGGTAATTGCCGCGGTCATTGGGCACCAGGCGGCGCGTCTGCCCGGTGAAAGGGTCGCGGGTTTCCGACGCCCGTGCCAGTACGCTCACATTCACCAGCAGTCCCTGCGTCACACGAACGCTGCCATTGAGCTGCAGCGACAATACTTCACCGTCCCCGATATTGCCGTTGGCGGAGCTGAGCGGGCCACCTGGCACCGTGGTCTCGACCCTGCCAGTGGCGTCGGTGACATCCCAGTACGCGCCTCTGGCGCTGAGCACCAGACGGCCTTCCAGCAGGCGCTGTTCCACGTTGAGGGAGTAGCGCCAGGTCTGGTCCTGTTTCAGCTCGGGATTGCCGGCGATGGTGTTGCGTTCCTCGTCGCGCTGGTCGGTGGCGGCAGCGAAGTCGGCAAAGCGCAGCTGGCCGACGACTTTCTCCACCGCAGCACTGAATTGCAGCGTGCTGCTGTAGTCGAAGCGCAGGTCTGCCTTGGGCTTGGTGAAGCGGAAGTCACGCGAACGGGACACATCGCCGGACTGGCTGATGGTGGAGTCTTCCACCGCCAGTGTGCTCTCCAGCCGCAGCCGCGGACTGATCTGCCAGTGATGCACCACGAAGCCCTCATAGCGCACTTCCTCGATCAGGGAGGAGGCATTGGGCACGGCCACCGGACGCAACGCGCCGCCCTGCAGCTGGGCCAGCTGCAGCACGGTATCCAGTGAGGTAAGGGCACGTTGCAGTCCAATCTCCACATCCTGCCCTGCACGCAGAGGCCGGGAATACACGACACGCTGGATGCGTTCGGCGTTCACCGTGGCGGTGTCCAGGCGCAGGTCCTGCTGGTCGGTGCCAGGGCTTGCGCCCAGGCGGAAGCGCTCGCGCAGAGTGTCTTCCACGCGGCGATTGTTGACGCTCAGCAGTTCTATCTGACTGCCGTCGGCAAAGCCGTGATTGAGGTTCAGGCCCAGCTCCCAGCTGTCCCGGGTGGCGTCATAGACTTCGCGCTCGCGGGAATCCCGGGGCGGCGTGCTGTTGAAGTCGCGGATGAAGCGCTCGATCTGGCGGGGCGGATCGCTGCGCTCGGCCTGCACATTCATGGCGAACACGGTGTCGGGGCTGAGGGTCCAGGAGAAGGCACCATTGAGGTTGAGGTTCGCCTGGTCGGTCACTTCCTCTGTCAGGCGCAGATCATTGGGGGCGAAGTTGCCGGTGCCATGGATGCTGTCTTCCCGTGAGCGCAGGGCCAGGTATTCCGAGCGCCGTTCCAGGCCAAGGCGATAGTCCAGGGCATTGGCGCTGCCGGTCAGGTTGAGGCTGCCGCCTGGCTCCACATGGGCGTCCTGATAGCGGGTGGCCGAGGTCTCGGCGGTGAGCGAGCGCTGGCTGCTGGCACGGGTGACGATGTTGATGATCTGGCCCTGGCTGCGCACGCCCACCAGTTCGCTGGACGTGCCGCGAATGACTTCGATGCGTTCCACCTGGTCGAAGGGGATGCGGCGCAGCTGGGTCTCGGCGTTGTTGTCGCGGCCACTCAGGCGGCGGCCATTGATCAGAATGTTTTCCGTGGCACTCAGGCCGCGGGCATTCTGATTGCCCGTGGGGGCTTCCAGCGAGACGGTGATGCCGGGGATGCGGTCGATCATGTCGCGCACTGTCACCGGGTTCCATTGCTGGAAGAATTCGGCCTCGTAGCGCAGGGTGGAGTCTTCGGGGGCGGCGTCGGCTGCGTGGAGGGCGGCTGGCATGCTCAGGCTCAGCAACAGGCACGCAGCGGCCAGTGTGTGGGAGCCTGCCTGCAGGCGATTGCCCTTCCTGTGAGAGCCTGCCTGCAAACGAACAGCAACTGCTTCGCGGGCAAGCCCGCTCCCACCGGCAAGCCCGCTCCCACCGGCAAGCCCGCTCCCACCGGCACGCCGGCCTGATCTGAATCCAGTAGTCATCTTGCTTCCAGTGTCTTGTTGTTGTGAGTCCGGTTGCACAGCTCTGAAGCCCTGACCGGCGCGGCCAGACCTTACTTGCACTGGCCGGATTTTCCAAGGAGTATCTGCGCCATGAACGCACTCGAACACCGTATTCCGCCGCCCCTGGTAATGCTGCTCACCGCCTTCGCGATGTGGCAGTTTGCCCGCCTGTTGCCCCGTGTCGAGGTGGACGACACAGTGCGGCTGGTGCTGGCAGGCCTGTTCCTGACCGACGCGCTGTTCTGCGCGCTGGCCGGGGTGTACTGCTTCCGCAGGGCGCATACCACCGTCGACCCGCTGCACCCCGACAAGGCCAGTCGTCTGGTCACCGGCGGCATCTACCGCGTGTCCCGCAACCCCATGTACCTTGGCTTTGCGCTGCTTCTGCTGGCCTGGGCGGTGTTTCTGGCGTCACCGTGGATGCTGCTGGGAGTCCCCGCCTTCATGCTCTACATCGGTCGCTTCCAGATCCAGCCGGAGGAGCGGGCGCTGGAGACCCTGTTCGGCCAGGAATTCCGCGATTACCGGGCGCAGGTGCGCCGCTGGCTGTAAGCAATGGCATTGCTCGGGACGAAACGAGCTTGTGCAGCGATGAAGCGAGCCAGTGCGGTGAAAGCTTTCCTTGTTTGCCCCTTCTGCGCAGGCGTAGCATAGCCGCGCCTGCTCCATGACTCCCGACGAAGGTGCCTTCCTTGAACGAACTCGCTTCCGGCGTGCTGCTGTCTGACAAAGACAAGCGCACGACGCTCATTGCTCTGCTGATTGTCTTCCTGCTTGCCGCGCTCGACATGACCATCCTCTCCACCGCCATGCCGCGCATCGTCGCCGAGCTGGAAGGGCTGGAGCTGTATGCCTGGGTCACCACCTCCTACATGCTCGCCTCCACAGTGCTCGTGCCGATCTACGGCAAGCTGGGAGACTTGTACGGCCGCAAACTGATTCTGGTGATCGGCATCAGCATCTTCCTGCTGGGTTCGATGCTGTGTGGCATCAGTGGCGAGTTCGGCGACCTGCCCCTGCTGGGTGACGGCATGATGCAGCTGATCATCTTCCGTGCGGTAAAAGGGGTGGGCGGGGCAGCCCTGTTCACCAGCGCCATCGGCATCATTGCGGACATCTACCCGCCCCTGCAGCGCGCCAAGTTCATGGGCCTGTTCGGCGCCATCTTCGGTATCGCCAGCATCGTCGGGCCAGCCCTGGGCGGCTTCCTGACCGACTTCGCCACCGTCACCTTGTTCGGCCACGAGATTGCCGGCTGGCGCTGGGTGTTCTACGCCAATGTGCCGCTCGGAATCGTGGCGCTGCTGATGATTGCCTACAAGACGCCGCGCCTGAACCACGCCAGCAAGGGCGTGATCGATTTTGCCGGCGCGGCCCTGATCCTGATTGTCTTCATCCCCTTCCTGCTGGCGCTGACCTGGGGCGGCAACCGCTATCCGTGGAGCTCGCCCACGCTGCTGGGCATGTTCGCGGTGAGCGCCGTGGCGCTGATCATCTTCGTGCTGGTGGAGCGGCGCACGCCCGACGCCATCATGCCGATGTCGCTGTTCAAGAGCCGGGTGTTCGTGATCACCAATCTGACGTCCTTCGTGATCGGCATGGCCTTTCTGGGCGTGGTGATGTTCATGCCGCTGTTCATGCAGGTGGTGCTGGGCGTCAATGCCACCAACAGTGGTTTCTCGATGTTCCCACTGATGGTGGGGCTGAT
>CAYWMC010000245.1:0-4254 GCA_964459345.1 uncultured Klebsiella sp.
TGCGGGCACGGACGAACCGTCAGGTCAGGCTCGAAAAATCTTGGAAATTCAGAGTCAAACGCGCGTTTTCCTGCGTCGTCCGACTTGCTTCGTATCTTATACGAGATTGTAACGGCGAGGCAATCTGAGCCCGGAAACGGCATTCCCGACGTGAAAGTTCGTCAGGCCTTCGTGTAGAATGCCGGCACGACACGCAGCGCCGGACAATGCTGTGCAGGGCAGTGATCAGAACGCAGTGTCGATCGTTCAACTTTCCCAGAATCGCGAGCCGGATCTCTTATGACTATTGAAGACACCATCAAAGAACAAATCAGTTCCAACAGTATTCTGCTGTACATGAAGGGCAGTCCTGATCAGCCGCAGTGCGGATTTTCTGCCCAGACCGTGCGCTGCCTGATGTCCTGTGGCAAGCGCTTTGCGTTCGTGGATATTCTGGCCAACCCGGAAATCCGTGCCACATTGCCCACGATTGCCAACTGGCCAACCTTCCCGCAATTGTATGTGGATGGGGAACTGGTCGGCGGCTGCGACATCGTCACCGACCTGTTCGAGAGTGGCGAACTGCAGAAGCTCATCGACGGCGCAGGCCAGAACGCACAGGCCTGAACCGCACGGGCCGGTGCCTCAGGGCATCGGCCATCCTCCCATGCTCTTCCACTTGTTCACGATCGTGCAGAACAGCTGCGCGGTCTTCTCTGCATCGTATTTCGCCGAGTGCGCTTCGCTGTTGTTGAATTCAATGCGTGCCGCTTCGCACGCTCTGGCCAGCACGGTCTGTCCGTAAGCAAGACCACTCAGTGTCGCGGTATCAAAACTCGAGAACGGATGAAACGGATTGCGCTTCAAGTCGTGGCGTTCCGCCGCAGCATTGATGAAGCCATGATCGAAGTGGGCATTGTGCGCCACCAGAATGGCCCGTTTGCAGCCGTTGCTTTTCAGCGAGGTGCGGATGATGCGGAACATGTCGGTGAACACGTCCTTTTCACTGCGCGCAATGCGAAGCGGGTGGTAGGGGTCGATGCCCGTGAACTTCAGCGCGGCATCCTCGATGTTCGAACCTTCGAAGGGCACGACACGATGGAAGAAGGTCTGCTCGACCCCCAGCAGGCCTTTCTCGTTCATGCCGAGTATCACGGCCGAGATCTCCAGGATCGCATCCGTTCTGGCATTGAAGCCTCCGCACTCGATGTCCACCACCACGGGCAGATACCCGCGAAAGCGCAGAGACATCGGGCTCTCCAGCATTTCTTCGTCGTCGTCATAACTCATTGTGATACCCCTGTCATGCGCCATTGGAGTAGCTCCCCGGCGCGCAGGGGGACCACACGGTCCGCTCCGAAAACAAAGTCCGCAGGCACTGTCCACGGCGCTTTTTCCAGCGTCACGCGGCGGGTGTTGCGGGGAAGTCCGTAAAAATCCGGGCCATGCAGGCTGGCAAAGCCTTCCAGTCTGTCGAGCGCGCCTGCCTGCTCGAACACGTCGGCATACAGCTCCAGCGCAGCATGGGCAGTGAAGCAACCCGCGCAGCCACAGGGATGCTCCTTAAGGTGCCGGCTGTGGGGCGCCGAGTCCGTGCCAAGGAAGAAGCGTGGATTGCCACTGGTGACGGCATCGATCAGCGCCTGCTGGTGGGTGCTGCGTTTGAGAATCGGCAGACAGTACAAGTGCGGACGAATACCGCCCGCCAGCATGTCGGTGCGATTGTAGAGAAGGTGGTGGGCCGTCACCGTCGCCGCGACCTGCGGCCCCGCCTGAGTCACGAATGCCGCGGCGTGGGACGTGGTGATGTGTTCCAGCACGATCTTCAGCGTGGGGTAGCGCTGGGTCAGCGGTACCAGGATGCGGTCGATGAAGACTTTCTCGCGATCGAAGATGTCGATGTTGCCATCCGTCACTTCTCCATGGAGCAGCAGCGGCATGCCGGTTTCAGCCATGGCCTCAAGTATCGGGTACACCTTGTCGATACTGGTAACGCCGTTCTCGGAATTGGTGGTGGCGCCGGCCGGGTAGTACTTCAGCGCCTTCACCACGCCACTGCTTTTCGCCCGGGCTATTTCCTCGACCTTGGTCGCGTCGGTCAGGTACAGCGTCATCAGCGGCTCGAAGGACACTCCGGCCGGCAGTGCCGCCAGAATGCGGTCGCGATAGGCAATGGCTGTCGCCGTGTCGACCACCGGGGGCTTCAGGTTGGGCATCACAATGGCGCGGGCAAAGCTGCGTGCAGTTGCCGCCACGGTGTGTTGCAGGGCCTCGCCATCGCGCAGATGGACATGCCAGTCATCGGGTTGGAGCAGGGTGATCTGATTCATGCGGAATTCTTGAAAATAAAGGTAAAGTTTCTGAGGCGCTTGCCGATGTTTGTCTACTGAGGCACTGTCTGAAGTGTGCGGGGGTCACCCCGTGCGACAGGACAGGCATATCTATTGACCAGATGCGGCGAATGAAAAACGGCCTGAAGTTTACCTTATCTTTCCTGAGTTTGCTCTCTGCCTCCTCTGTGCAGCCGGGCAATCTCTCCTATTACGCCGAGTTCGACACGGCGCAGTGGGAGGTCGATGGCAATGTCTTCGAATGCAGCATGTCTCATGAAATTCCCCATTACGGTCAGGCCGTCTTCTATCGTGAAGCCGGTGAAACCATGATCTTCTACCTGCAGGCCATGGACAGTGACATGGCCGAGGGCCGTGCCCTGCTGACCTCGATGCCACCGTCCTGGCGGCAGGGGCTGGCAGAGCGCGACATCGGCTACGTGGATGTGGCCCGCAGTGGTCGCCCGGTGGTTCTGGATGAGCCCAATACCCGTCTCGTGCTGGCAGAGCTGTTCCGCGGCATGATGCCGACGCTGACACGCCGCGCCTGGTACAGCGAAGATGATTCCGTGCTGGTGGCCGTCTCGCCGGTGAACTTTCAGGTGGCCTATCGGGATTATCAGACGTGTCTGAGCAATCTGCTGCCCGTGAATTTCGGCCAGATTGAACGCTCCACGGTATTCTGGAGTGCCGGACAGATGCAGCTCGATGAAGGTGACCGCGCCTTGCTCGACAACATCATCCAGTACATACAGGCCGACGCCGGCGTCTATTCCGTGCAGATCAATGGTTTCACGGACACCGCAGGCAGCAGTCGCGACAACCTGGAGTCTTCGCGTGTACGTGCCTTCCTCGTGCATCAATACCTCGTGGACCGCGGCGTCAACGAAGCCATGCTGGAAACCCGCTTCTTCGGCGAGACCGAGGACTACCTGATCGTGCGCAACGAGCGCACGGCTGCCGACCGCGACCGCAACCGCCGTGTGACCCTGCTGTTGCAACGCCGCTGATCCGGCTGCAAGCGCAGGCCCGGAGGCTGTGAGAGCGGGCTGGCCCGCGACAAATGCGCGTTCGCTTGCAAGCAAGCTCCCACACTTGCTGCCTCACCAGGTTCCACGCCTAGTCCCACACAGCTCCCACTCCTGCTCCCACAAAAGCCTGTGTTCTCAATCTTCCGTCTTGTTCTTGAATTCGCACAGGTCTTCAATCAGGCACGAGCCGCAGCGTGGACTGCGTGCAGTGCAGACATAGCGGCCATGCAGTATCAGCCAGTGGTGCGCATCCAGCAGATAGTCCTTCGGCACGTGGCGCAGCAGCTTCTTTTCAACCTCCAGAACGTTCTTGCCCGGCGCCAGTCCTGTGCGGTTGGAGACGCGGAAGATGTGTGTGTCCACCGCCATCGCGATCTGCCTGAAGGCCGTGTTCAGTACCACATGGGCCGTCTTGCGGCCGCCGCCCGGCAAGGCCTCCAGCGCCTCGCGTTCGGCGGGCACCACACTGCCGTGGCGCTCGATCAGCGCCGCGCAGGTCTTGATGATGTTTTCCGCCTTGGTGTTGAAGAGCCCGATGGTCCTGATATAGCCCTTCAGGCCATCCACGCCCAGTGCCAGCAGCGCTTCGGGTGTGTTGGCCACTTTGAAAAGAGGGCGGGTGGCCTTGTTCACGCTGACATCCGTGGCCTGGGCGGAGAGGATGACGGCGATCAACAACTCGAACACCGACCCATACTCCAGTTCCGTGGCAGGGGCGGGATTCTCGGCCTTGAGCCGCCGGAACATTTCTTCGCGGGTGTGCTTGTTCATGGGGTCTGGTGTGCTCAGCCTTCCACGGGCGTGCGGCGATAGCAGCCGGGCACGACCACCTTGCTTTCATCGTACAAGCCGGAGTCTCCGCGATAGGTTTCCCAGGCCTGCTGCAGGGCGGTGATGCGTTGCAGCGTGCTCTC
>CAYWMC010000246.1:0-4251 GCA_964459345.1 uncultured Klebsiella sp.
CCCGACTTCCCGGTGGTGACGGTGCGGGACTGGGTGAACAGTCAGGCACGCCTGGCAGACCGGCTGGGCATCGCCCAGTGGGCGGCTGTGATCGGCGGCAGTCTGGGTGGCATGCAGGTCATGCGCTGGTCCATCAGCTACCCCGAGCGCCTGCGGCACGCCATCATGATTGCGGTGGCGCCCAAGCTCTCGGCCCAGAACATCGCCTTCAACGAAGTGGCGCGTCAGTCCATCACGGCCGACCCGCACTTCCACAATGGCCGCTATCTGGAGCACGGCACTTACCCGAAGAAGGGCGTGATGCTGGCGCGCATGGTGGGGCACATCACCTATCTTTCCGACAGCGCGATGCGCGACAAATTCGGCAAGGCCACGGACGAGCTGCCCAGCGACGCCATCAAGAGCAACTTCGGGCGGGACCTGCGCACGGGCAAGCTGAGCTTCGGGCTGGATGCTGACTTCCAGGTGGAAAGCTACCTGCACTACCAGGGCGAACGTTTCTCGGAGCGTTTCGACGCCAACACCTATCTGCTGATGACCAAGGCGCTGGACTACTTCGACCCGACGGTGGATTACGACGGCGATCTGAGCAAGGCATTCCAGAACAGCCAGTGCCGCTTCCTGCTGATGTCCTTCAGCTCCGACTGGCGCTTCCCGCCCGAGCGCACGCGGGAGATCGTCGATGCGCTGCTCAAGGCGCGCAAGCCGGTCAGCTATCTGGAGATCGACGCCGATCAGGGACATGACGCCTTCCTGCTGCCAGTGCCGCGCTACATGCAGGCGCTGACGACCTATCTGGCACGAGTCAGTGACGAGGTGAACGCCTGATGCGCGCCGACCTGGACATCATTCAACACTGGATCGCACCCGGCAGCCGCGTGCTCGACCTGGGCTGTGGCGACGGCAGCCTGCTGGAGTATCTCAAGCGCACCAAGGGCGTGTCGGACACGGGTCTGGAAATTGACGAGCGCAAGATCCACTCCTGCCTGGAAAAAGGCGTCAATGTGCTGCAGCAGGACCTGAACAAGAGCCTGAAGAATTTCTGCGACAAGAGTTTCGACACCGTGCTGCTGACGCAGACCTTGCAGGCGGTGAATTACCCCGACGTGCTGATGGAAGAGATGCTGCGCATCGGCCGCAATGTCATCGTTACCTTCCCGAATTTCGGCAACTGGCGCAGCCGCGTGTACCTGACGTTCAAGGGCCGCATGCCGGTGTCCAACTTCATGCCCTATCAGTGGTATGACACGCCCAACATCCACTTCTGCACCGTACGTGACTTCGACGCGCTGTGCCGGGAGCGGCAGATCAATGTGATCACCCGCACCGTGGTGGATCACAAGCACCAGGGCAACTGGATGATCCGCCTGTGGCCGAACCTGCTGGGCGAAACCGCCATCTATCACCTGAGCCGCTGAGCGCGTGGAGACTGTCATGCACAAGATCGTGCTTGCCACGGGCAATGCCGGGAAGCTGCGGGAATTCCAGCAGATGCTGGGCAGTGCCGACGTGGACTTCGTGACCCAGCGTTCTCTGGGCGTAAGCGATGCGGATGAGACGGGGCTGAGCTTCGTCGAGAATGCCATCCTGAAGGCACGGCACGCGGCAGCCGCCACTGGGCTGCCTGCACTGGCGGATGACTCCGGCCTGGAAGTGGACGCCCTGCTTGGTGAGCCGGGCATCTATTCCGCGCGCTATGCCGGCCCGGGCGCCACCGACGCGCTCAACAATGCCAAACTGCTGGCCGCCCTGAGCGAGGTGCCCGAGGCGCAGCGCACGGCGCGCTTCCAGTGCTGCATCGCCTTCATGCGCCACGCCGCCGACCCGATGCCCTTCGTATGCCACGGCACCTGGGAAGGTCGCATCCTGTTTGCGCCTGCGGGCGAGAACGGCTTCGGCTATGACCCGCTCTTTTTCGTGCCCACCCATGGCTGTGCCTCGGCGCAGCTGGAACCGGCCGTCAAGAACAGCCTGAGTCACCGGGGCCAGGCCCTGCGCCAGCTGCTGCTGCACTGGGACGCGCTGCGCGGGTCGCTGCGTTGAACGCGACACCCGGCCCCTTGCTGCA
Source organism: uncultured Klebsiella sp. (assembly GCA_964459345.1). GTDB lineage: Bacteria > Pseudomonadota > Gammaproteobacteria > Pseudomonadales > Pseudohongiellaceae > UBA5078. The sequence continues at coordinate 2,069 of CAYWMC010000246.1, forward strand.
ATTGCCCCCACTGAGTCTGTACGTGCACGTGCCCTGGTGCGTGCGCAAGTGTCCCTACTGCGACTTCAATTCCCACCAGAAGAATGGCGAGCTGCCGGAAGACGCCTATGTCGACGCGCTGATCGCCGATTTCCTGGCCGACCTCGACGGCGTGCAAGGCCGGCCACTGCGCTCGATCTTCATCGGCGGCGGCACGCCGAGTCTGTTTTCCGCCCGCGCCTATGAACGACTGTTCGCGCAGCTGCAGCGCCATGTGCCTTTTGCACAGGACATCGAGATCACCCTGGAGGCCAACCCCGGCACGGCCGAGCGTGCGAAGTTTGCCGACTATCGCCGTGCGGGGATCAACCGGCTGTCCATCGGCATTCAGAGCTTCGACCCCGCGCAGTTGCAGCACCTGGGCCGCATCCATGATGCCGGCGACGCACGCAAGGCCATCGAGTTTGCGCGCGCTGCAGGCTTCGACAATCTCAATCTGGACCTCATGTACGGCCTGAAGGATCAGACAACAGACGGCGCACTGCTCGATCTGGAAACGGCGCTGGCCTTCGCGCCGGAACATCTGTCCTGGTACCAGCTGACCATCGAGCCCAATACCGAATTCTTCAAGCGCCCGCCCGCACTGCCCGAAGAAGATGCGCTGCTCGACATTCAGGACGCGGGACTCGCCCTGCTGGCACAGCGCGGCTATGGCCGCTATGAAATCTCGGCGTTCGCCCAGCCCGGACGGCAGGCGCACCACAATCTGAATTACTGGCGCTTCGGAGACTACCTGGGCATCGGTGCCGGTGCCCACGGCAAGATTACCCGTCCGGACACCGGCGAGATTCTGCGGACCCGCAAGAAGAAGCAGCCCGCCCACTACCTGGAAGTGCCCGATGCGGCCATGGCGGAAATGTTGCCCATCGCGCCGGACGAGCTGGCCATCGAGTACCTGCTCAATGTGCTGCGCCTGTCGGAAGGCTTCACGGAACAGCACTTCGAGGCCGCGACGGGGCTGGGTTTCGAGCCCCTGCGAAAGCAGGTATCATCGCTGCAACTCAGGCAATTGCTGAGTGTGGTCGATGGCGTGATACGCCCGACCGACAAGGGTCAGCAGTTTTTGAACAGTGTTCTGGAAGAGTTTCTGTGACGGGTGCGCTGCCGTGTCACCCGTGACAACCGACAGGAGCCCCGCATGAGCCGCACGCTCTACGAACAGCATTGCCAGCCCTGCATCATCGGCACGCGCGCCATGCTGCCGGAAGATTCCAACCGCATGCTGGCCTCGATTCCCCGCTGGAAGAAAGTGTCTGTCGATGGCATGGAACAGATTCGTCGGGAGTTTCACTTCCGCGATTTCAAGGAAGCCGCCGCCTTCGCCCACAAGATCGGCCTGCTGGCCGAGCGCGAGAATCATCACCCCACGCTGCTGGTGGAATGGGGCAAGACGACGGTGTCCTGGTGGACCCACAAGGCCAACGGCCTGCACCTGAACGATTTCGTGATGGCCGCGAAATGCGACCTGATTGCCAGCAACGGAGCGCCGTGACATGACGCAGTTTCCTGATCTGTTCACCCATCTCGACGCCCTCATCAGCCGCCCCAGCGTCAGCTCTGCCAATCCCGAACTCGACACCAGCAATGTGCCAGTCATCGACTATCTGGCGCAGTGTTTCGAAGACCTGGGTTTTCGCACGGAACAGATTGCGAGTCCCGGCACGTCGGCGCTGACGTCAGGCAATGCCAAACTCAACCTGCTGGCCACCCGCGGCTCAGGGCCCGGCGGACTGGTGCTGGCGGGGCATACCGACACCGTGCCGCTGGACGAGGCGCTGTGGTCTGTGAACCCGTTTCGCCTGACGGAAAAGGACGGCAGACTTTATGGGCTGGGCAGCACGGACATGAAGAGTTTCTTCCCGCTGATCATGGAAGCACTGAAGGATTTCCAGGGCGTCGAGTTTCGCCAGCCCCTGATTGTGCTGGCCACCGCCGATGAGGAGACCTCCATGCAGGGCGCCCGCACCCTCGCTGAACTGGGCCGCCCGAAGGCCCGTTGCGCGGTGATCGGCGAACCCACTGGCATGCGCCCGATCTACGCCCACAAGGGCATCATGATGGAATCAATTGATCTGCTTGGACAAAGCGGGCACTCCTCGAATCCAGCCCTGGGCCACAACGCCCTGGAGGCGATGCACGATGTC
>CAYWMC010000247.1:0-3917 GCA_964459345.1 uncultured Klebsiella sp.
GGGGTCAGGCGCGAGCCAGCGATTTCTGCCATGGCATCCTCAGTCTTCTTCCTGCGTCCCGGACGGACGCGTCTTGTAGAAACTCTTGATCAGGGCCTGCAGGCTGCCATGCCAGGAGCGTTGCTTGATTCCAAAGGTATCGAAAATCTTCTTGGTGGCCAGCGTGGTGTTGGCAATCTCGGGAGGCTCCGCACGCAGCAGGTTCAGACTCAGATGGTCGAGCAGCTTGTAGATGCTCTCATCATGCTGGGCAGCCAGCTTGAGGACGTGCTGCACGAACTCACTCTCACGCTTGGTCTCCAGTCCACAGTAGTGATACGTGCCCCAGACACTGGCGTGACAGTCCACCTGGTGCGCAATGGCGACCAGTACGCGCGCCACATCTTCCACTGGCGTAGGGCTGAACTTGCGGCGCAGCACGGTCACTGCGCCTTCGGCCTGCCGGGCTTCTTCGATCCAGCGGCGGATGTGTTCATCCTGGCCCGCTCCGAAGATCCAGCCGGTGCGGACAATCACATGCTTGTGCAGTGCCGCCGCAATCGCTACTTCGCCGCGGGACGAACTTGCGCCATAAACCCCAAGTGGCGCGACCACATCCTGCTCGTTGTAACCCAGCTTCTTGTCGCCATTGAAGACATACGCGGTGGACAGGTGCAGGAGGGGAATATTCAGATGATCGCAGACCTGGGCGATGACGGATGGCTGATCGTGGTTGATGCGCTCGCAGTCCTGCGGATGCAGCTCGGCTTCCATGACAGCCAGCTGACTGCCGGCGCGATAGGAGGACAGATTGATGACCTGATCAGGCTCGGCCTGCGTGATGACGCGGGCCAGGGACAGGGAATCCCGGGTGTCGGTCCGGCCGGGCTCCAGTGCGATGTAATTTACACCCCGCGCCTGGAACTGCTTGAGCAGCTCTTTCCCGACCGCACTTTCGGCCCCGAAAATTAGTGGCTTCACCTTGCCCGTTGACCCTGCATCAAAGTCCTCTGCAATCAGAACGGAATGTCGTCGTCGAAATTGTCAAAGCCTGCCGGCGGCTGCGAGGGCGACTGACCTGGAGCAGGCGCAGACTCGCGCTGCCGGTTGCCATACTGAGCAGGCGCGGACTCCTGACCGAACTGGCTGTCGTAGCCACCATCGTTCATGCCACCGCCGCCGCCCTGGCCACCACGGGAATCCAGCATCTGCATTTCATTGGCGACAATCTCGGTGGCGTAGCGCTTGATGCCGTCCTGTTCCCACGAGCGGGTGCGCAGGCTGCCTTCGATGTAGAGCTTGGAGCCTTTCTTGACGTACTCGTTGACGATCTCCGCCAGGCGATTGAAGAACACTACCCGGTGCCATTCCGTTTTTTCCTGCTGCGCGCCGGTGTTCTTGTCTTTCCAGGTCTCACTGGTCGCGAGCGTCAGATTGGTGACAGCGCCGCCACTGGGCAAATTACGCGTCTCGGGATCTCCCCCGCAATTGCCCACCAGAATTACTTTGTTTACGCCTCTGCTCGCCACAATACTCTCCTCGTTATGCCTTCTGATTTCCCTGGTTGCGCCCCGGAATCGACTGAAATCTCGTGGGCCGTAGTCTACCGCAAGCATAGCATCAATAGAAACGCGCGCTTGAGGCTTTGCTCTCCTGTGGCGATTTAATCATAATCTCTGGCTGGCTTTTTCACGTTGTCGCGATTGTGGGGTTGTATGGACAAGATCATCGTCAGAGGGGCACGCACCCATAACCTGAAGAACATCAACGTCACCATCCCGCGGGACAAGCTGGTTGTGATTACCGGACTCTCGGGTTCGGGCAAGTCGTCGCTGGCATTCGACACACTCTATGCCGAAGGTCAGCGCCGCTATGTCGAGTCCCTGTCGACATACGCGCGGCAATTCCTGTCGATGATGGACAAACCTGACATCGATCACATCGAAGGGCTTTCCCCCGCCATCTCGATCGAACAGAAGTCCACGTCGCACAATCCTCGCTCCACCGTTGGCACCATCACCGAGATTCACGATTATCTGCGGCTGCTGTTTGCCCGCGTGGGCGACCCGTACTGCCCCACCCATCACAAGAAACTGCAGGCACAGACCGTCAGCCAGATGGTCGACCAGGTGCTGGCCATGCCCGAAGGCACGCGGCTGATGGTGCTGGCGCCACTGGTGCGCGACCGCAAGGGCGAACATCTGCATGTATTCAGCGAACTCAAGACCAGTGGCTACATCCGGGCCCGCATCAATGGCATCGTGACGGAACTCGAGTATCCACCCGAACTGGAGAAGAACAAGAAGCACAACATCGACGTGGTGATCGACCGGCTGAAAGTGCGTCCGGACATTCAGCAGCGACTGTCCGAAAGTTTCGAGACAGCCCTGCAACTCTCGGACGGCCTGGCGATGGTCGCATTCATGAACGAGGACGGTTCGCCAGCCGCGCAGGAAGACTTGCTGTTCTCTTCACGCTTCGCCTGCCCGCTGTGCGGCCACAGCATCAGTGAACTGGAACCGCGCCTGTTTTCATTCAACAACCCGGCGGGCGCCTGCACCAGCTGCGACGGCCTGGGCCTGAAGCAGTTCTTCGACGAGAAACGCATCATCACCGATGACTCCCTGAGCCTGGCCGAAGGCGCCATTCGCGGCTGGGACCGGCGCAATTTCTATTATTTCCAGATGCTGAGCTCCCTGGCCCGTCATTACGGCTTCGAGGTGGACACGCCGCTGCGCGACCTCGCCCCGGCGCATCGCAATGCCGTGCTGCACGGCAGCGGCAAGGAACAGATCGACTTTCACTTCCTGAACGATCGCGGTGACACCATCACGCGTCGCCACGCCTTCGAAGGCATTCTGCCCAACATGGAGCGGCGCTACCACGAGACTGAATCGAGCATGGTGCGCGAAGATCTCGCCCGCTTCCTGAGCTCGCAGCCATGTCCTGATTGTGAGGGCACGCGCCTGAAACCAGCCGCGCGCAGTGTGTACATCGACAACATGAATCTGCCCGGCGTTTCGGCAATGACGATCACCGATGCCGCAAGCTACTTTCAGACGCTGACGCTGCAGGGCAATCGCGCGACGATCGCCGAGAAGATTCTCAAGGAATTGCAGGACCGGCTGCGCTTTCTGATCGACGTGGGCCTGAACTATCTGACGCTCAGTCGCAGCGCCGACACCCTCTCGGGCGGCGAGGCCCAGCGCATCCGCCTAGCCAGCCAGATCGGTGCGGGCCTGGTGGGCGTGATGTACATTCTCGACGAGCCCTCCATCGGCCTGCATCAGCGCGACAATGACCGCCTGCTGCGCACGCTGTTCCACCTGCGGGACATCGGCAACACCGTCATCGTCGTCGAGCATGACGAGGACGCGATCCGCCACGCCGATCACATCATCGACATCGGGCCGGGCGCCGGCGTGCACGGCGGAAGAATAGTGGCCCAGGGCAGTCTGCAGGACATCCTCGACTCCGAGGAGTCCATCACCGGCAAGTATCTGTCCGGCCGCCTGAAGATCGACGTGCCTGCACAGCGCATCAAGGCCAACCCGAAGAAGATGCTGCGCGTGCTGGGAGCCACTGGCAACAATCTGCGCGATGTGAACCTGAGCATTCCGCTGGGCCTGCTCACCTGCATCACCGGGGTGTCCGGTTCGGGCAAGTCCACGCTCATCAATGGCACGCTCTACCCGCTGGCGGCGACACTGCTCAATGGGGCCACGACGCTCACACCAGCGGCGCACGCCAGCATCGAGGGACTGGACAAGCTGGACAAGGTCGTGGATATCGACCAGAGCCCCATCGGCCGCACACCGCGCTCCAACCCCGCCACCTACACCGGCATCTTCACGCCCGTGCGGGATCTGTTCGCCGGCACCCAGGAAGCGCGGGCCCGCGGCTACAAGACCGGCCGCGTCAGCGTCAACGGGTCAGGC
>CAYWMC010000247.1:3927-4247 GCA_964459345.1 uncultured Klebsiella sp.
GCCCGAGGCCCGCATGCACGGCTACAAGGCGGGCCGTTTCAGCTTCAACGTGAAAGGCGGCCGCTGCGAAGCCTGCCAGGGTGACGGCGTGGTGAAGGTGGAAATGCATTTCCTGCCGGACGTCTACGTGGCCTGCGATGTCTGCCTCGGCAAGCGCTACAACCGCGAGACGCTGGAAGTGAAATACAAGGGCAAGAACATCTGCGAAGTGCTGGAGATGACCATCGAGGACGCGCGGGCCTTCTTCGACGCCGTCCCTGCCATTGCGCGCAAGCTGCAGACACTGGTGGAAGTGGGCCTTTCCTATCTGTGCCTCGGCC
>CAYWMC010000248.1:0-4243 GCA_964459345.1 uncultured Klebsiella sp.
GCCAGCGTCTCGCTCAAGCCGGCATCCGCCGGACGGCCGGGCCCGGGCGAGAGAATCACCAGATCGACGTCCTGTGACTGCAGATACTCCCGCGCGAGCGCAGGGCGCAGGGTCTGCAGCTGCACGCCGTGCTCGCGGAAATAGCTGCCAAGGGTGTGCACGAAGGAGTCGTGGTGGTCCACCATCAGCACGCGCAGGGTGCCTGCGGCATGCCTCGGAACCGGGTGCCGCTGAGCGCCGGCGCCGCGGCGCACGAGGCCCTCTCCCCGGATGGCCGCCAGCACGGCGCTGGCCTTGAGGCGTGTCTCCGCCTCTTCGGCCTCCGGGTCGGAATCCAGCAGCAGCGTGGCCCCCACCCGCACCTGGGCGATGCCGTCCACGATGCGTGCCGCCCGCAGTGTCAGCCCGGTGTTGAGATTGCCGTTGAAGCCGAGCATGCCGATGGCCCCGCCGTACCAGTAGCGGGGCGACTTCTCGTGATCTTCCAGGAACTGGATGGCCGCCTGCTTGGGCGCCCCCGTCACCGTCACCGCCCAGGCGTGGCTGAGGAAACCATCCAGCGCGTCGAAGGGCGGCGCCAGTGTGCCTTCGACGTGGTCCACGGTGTGGATCAGCCGCGAGTACAACTCCACCTGCCGCCGCCCGATCACCCGCACGCTGCCGGGCACGCAGACGCGGCTCTTGTCGTTGCGGTCCACGTCCGTGCACATGGACAGCTCGGCCTCGTCCTTGGCCGAGTTGAGCAGGGTGCGGATCTGCTGCGCGTCTGCCAGGGCATCCGCCCCACGGGCGATGGTGCCGGAGATCGGACAGGTCTCGATGCGCCGCCCCTGCACGCGCACATACATCTCGGGCGAGGCCGCCAGCAGATACTCCTGCTCACCCAGATTCATCAGGGTGCCGTAGGGCGCCGGATTGTGCTGCTGCAGGCGCGCGAAGATCTGCGCAGGGCTGTCGCGACAGACTTCGTGAAACACCTGCCCGGGCACCACTTCGAACAGGTCGCCCCGCCGGAAGCTGGCCACAGCGGCACGCACGACACCGGCATATTCGCCGGGCGTGTGATCGCAGGCGGGTGGGAGTCCGGCATGCCCGTCCTGCCTGGTGTGCACTGGCACGAAGGGGGTGCTCCGGCCCGTGCGACGCAGGCCGCCCGTGGTGTCAGGCGCAGGGACTTCGCCCTCTGCGCTCAACGGGCGACAGACAAAGTCGTAACGGTGCAGACGGGCAAGGCCGGATTGATGGTCAACGGTGAGAATCTCGTCGGGCAGATAGAGCACCAGGTCCCGCACGGCCGGGTCGCGTGCCAGACGCTGTCGCACCGCTTCGAACTGAAAGCACAGCTCATAACCGAAGGCGCCATAGAGCCCCAGGTGTTCATCGGCGGGGCTCGCGAAGTGGGCGCCGAGCGCCCGCAGCACCGAGAAGACGCTGGGCTGGCGACTGCGGGCTTCCTCTGGACAATGCCGGGGCGCCGGCAGCACCTGTACGTGCAGCGTGTCGCCGCTCCGAGTCAGGCTGGCGAGATCGGCATGCCCGCTCAGCGCGCGCTGCAGTTCTGGCAGAAGCACTTTCCCGCGGGCATTGAGCGCCTCGATGCTCACGGCACGCCCCCGGGCGGTGAGCACCACGGGCGGATTCACAAAGCCGATGTCCCAGCGGGTATAGCGCCCCGGGTATTCGAATCCGGACGTGAGCAGCACTCCACGCTCGGCGTCCAGGCGCTCACGCAGCCGGGCAATGGCATCGGGCTGAGAAACGGCAAATACCGCGCGCTGCACGCGCACGCCGCCGGCGCTGGTGTAATGGCTGTGCTGCACGGGGTGCAGATGTTCGCTGTGAATGCTGCTGTACATAGGTCCTCTCTGGTGCTGGTGATCCGTGGCGTGGCCCGGGACCGAGAGGACTCTTGCGAAAGACCCATGCGCTTTGCATGAGGGGGAGCTGAGAGGCCGCCGGATTCCAGGGCGGCCTCGGGGAAATTACTGCATGTCCCGTCTGTGGCAACCCGTGAATGCGGGCCACCAGTAAAAGGATTGGCAGTGGATGGTGCGTGTCTGTGTGTTCATGGGCGGCGAGTGTCGGCGCGTGCGCTGGAATTGTCAAGCTGCCGGGGCGGCCCGCTTTCCTGCTGAGCGCTATCGCCCGGACACGCGTTCCTGAACTACAATCGCGGCCTGTCGCTCATCCACACTACTGGCAATAAGAACATCATGAACAGTCGTATCAGTATCCTCCGCACCGTCCTCACCTGCACTTTCACGGGCCTGCTGCCCCTCGCCAGCGCGCTGGCCCAGAATTTCGACGCGCCGCCCGGGTGGGAAATGCCGCGCACGGAATATGGCCATCCCAACCTGCAGGGCCTGTGGGGCAATCAGACACAGACCCCCATGGAACGCCCCAACGATCTGCTGGAACAGCCGGTTTACACGGATGAACAGGCGCGGGCGCTGGAACAGGGGCTGCGGGAGAGGCTCGACGGCGTGGCCACAGTGCTGGACCCGAACCGCCCTGCCCCTGAAGCCGGGCAGCGTGTCGGGCAGGAGGCCGAGGCAGACAACACCGACACCGAGGTGGGCTTCACCCGGATCAATGGCCAGTACCGCACGTCCCTCGTAGTCGACCCGCCCAATGGTCGCATGCCCTTCCGCGAGGACGACGGCCGCAACCGCGACATTTACGGCCAGTGGCGTGCCCAGGGGTTCGGCGAGTTCGACGGCCCCGAGATCCGCCCTGCCGGCGAGCGCTGCCTGTCCGCCATCGGCACCATGCCGCCCATGGCCCTGCTGCCCTACAACTCCAATGTGCAGATCGTGCAGAACAAGGACTATGTGATGATCATGGGCGAGATGGTGCACGACGCCCGCATCATCAGGCTCGATGGCGAACATCAGCCCGAGCATGTGAAGACGTGGTTCGGCGACTCGGTCGGCCACTGGGAAGACGACACGCTGGTGGTACACACACGCAACTACCGGCCCGAGATTTCCAATTTCCGCATCGTCTCTTCGGGCGAGCTGCAGGTGGATGAACGCTTTACCCTGGTCAACGACAAGGAGATTTTCTACACCTACACCGTCACCGACCCTGAGATCTACAAGCAGCCCTACACCGTGGAAATGCTGCTGCACCGCATGGAGCCGGGCGAGCTGATGTATGAATTCGCCTGCCACGAAGGCAATTACTCCATGGAGATCATTCTGCGCGGCGCCCGTCAGGTCGAGCACGATGAGCGCCTGCAATGAAATAGTTTCAAATAGGAATGCTTCGCATTTGCGTTTTGGAAAAAACGCCATTAAGATGCGGGCACGATGAATGAAAACACCTCACAAATGCCCCTCGACTCCCAGCTGCACACTGGTGAAATCACCAGTGCGCGCCTGCTCGGCAGTCGCGGCGAGCTGACGATCATTCACAACGGCGAACGCTATACCCTGCGCATCACTGCCAACAAGAAACTGATATTGACCAAGTAGACGCCGGGGCATCGACCCGGTTTTCGAGTCCAGCCAGCCACTCGGCCGGTGCCACCGCACCCTGCCAGGCAGCAAGCCAGACTCTCCCGAACCCTTTTGGAGAGACTGCCATGCCGCAAACTGCCCCGCTGTCACCGCCTGAAATCTCCATTCCGCGCTACCTGCGCTCTGCCTGGCTGGTCGCCACACTGACCTGGTCCCTGGCCTGGCATGGGCCACTGCGCCAGCACTGAGGCCCGCACTATCTCCCTCGGAAGCCCGCGGCCGGACGCGCTTCCCTTCACTCTGCGCACGTGTCCTTTCCCTGCTCACTTCTCTGCTTTGCGACCTCTCCAGCCCCGGCCGGCTGCTTCCTCACCCCCTCACTGCGCCCCGCCAGCGTGAGATTCACGCTCGCCTGTGTTTAAATCCGGGCTCTTTCCAAAGGCCGCGTGCCCGTCTTGTCCTGCTTCGGAGGCCCCATGAATCATCCGCGTCAGCGTTTCAGCCATATCAGCATCACACTCACCAGCCGGGCGTTGCTCCTCAGCTTTGCCACGCTGCTGGGCAGCCTGTCGTTCGCACAGAATGCCGAGCGCACTCTTGCCGCTACCGACCCCGCCAGTGTGGGGATGAGCAGCACGGGCCTCGCTGCCTTTCAGGAAGGCATGCGTGCCGAAGTGGACAAGGGGCAGTTGGCCGGCCTGGTCACGATGGTGGCCCGACACGGCAAGCTGGTGCACACCGACACCTACGGCTGGCAGGACCTGGAGAATCAGGTGCCCATG
>CAYWMC010000249.1:0-4231 GCA_964459345.1 uncultured Klebsiella sp.
CGAAGGCGGCGGCTGGCCAGGCACCTGGCATGACATCGCCAATGGCTTCGATGCACTGGTGGACCTGGCCGAGGAGTATCCCCTGGACCTGCAGCAGGCCATCGTGGTGGGCCACTCTTCCGGCGGCCACTTCGGCGCCTGGCTGGCCACGCGAGCGCAACTGCCCAAAGACAGCGAAATCTATGTGGAACCCGCGCTGAACCCTGTTGCGCTGGTCATGGCGGATGCCTATATCAACCCGGCGGTGATCGACTCCATTGGCACCAGCGGCGAGATTTACTGTGGCGAACCGCTGCTGGAGAAACTGACCGGCGCGCCGGTGGACGAGAAGGGCGCAAACTTCAAGGCAATCTCGCCTCTGGAGTGGCTGCCCTGGGGCATCCCGCAGGAATACATTGTGAGCACCTATCGCTATCCGCTGTCCATGCCGCGCGAGCTTGCCCAGGGCAAGACGGCGCTGCAGACATTGCCGGACTACCCGGCCCTGGCCATCATTGCGGGTGACGAAGTGAACGTGCGCATCATCGCCAATGAGGATCATGGCGCCTTCGTAAGAGAGGGCTCACGGGGGTATCAGGCGACTATCTCGGCGGTACTGCGTCTGCTGGGCAAGGCTGGCGAGTGATTTGTGGCTGGCGGCGGCGCGCGGACTGGCCAATAATTCCCGCGCTGCCCTTGTTGTACCGGAGGAATCCCATGAAACGCCAGCCTGCTGCCCTGTTTGTTCGCCACACCCTTCTCTGCCTTTCCCTTGCATTGCCCGCTGTGGCGTCCGCCCAGATGCCATTGAGTGACTGTGAGGGCATTCCCAAGCTCGCCGCCAACATCATGGTGGACCGCCACCGCAACGCCGACATCATGCTGATGATCAACAAGATGAACGCCGAGCTGAGTGATCAGGGCGACCTGCTGACCTGGGCCAACGCCATGATCGACATGGCGTGGGCCCAGCCGATTGCTGCGGGGCCTGAGGCTCAGGCGCAGCAACTGCAGGAATTTCAGACCCTGTGGCGCGAGCGCTGCGAGGCGCGCAGGCCGGATGCGACGCCGCAGTAACGAGTGCTGACTGTGGGAGCGGGCTTCTGACTGTAGGAGCGGGCTTGCCCGCGAACTCTTTGCGAACTCTTCGCGGGCAAGCCCGCTCCCACAGTCAGAGGCCCGCTCCTACAGGTCCAGCTCGGCGAGCATGTCCGCCACGCGCATGCTGATGCCGTTCTTCATCACCATTTCAACCGCCGCCGCGTGTCGCACATCCTCCAGCGGATTGCCCCGCACCATGATCAGATCGGCAATCTTGCCCACTTCGACCGTGCCCAGATCCTTGTCCGCGAAGGCATAGCGCGCGGCGTTGATCGTCACCGACTGCAGCGCCGCGTGATTGCCCACCGCCAGCGCATAGGCGCGCATCTGGGCGTGCATCGCGAGCGCGGGCCAGCCCAGTGGCGTGTCCGAACCGATGGTCACCAGCCCGCCGCCCTGGGCGATGTCCGCCGGCGTGGCGACAATGCCCGCAATGGTCTGCAACTGCCCCGCCGTGGGTGCCGCCGAGAGTTCGTTGATGATCTGTGCCTTGTAATTCTCCGGCATCAGACGCAGGAAGCGCGGGTCTTCCAGCAGCCCGGGCTCATTGCCCAGCACATTGTTGCGCGGCGAATGATGGCTCGACAGGTCGAAATCCCCCGTGGAAAACAACGTCAGCACATCCTGATAGCTGCGCCCTGCTGCTGTCTCTGCCCAGCTGTAGCCCATGCGCTGACTGGCAGACAGATGCGTCGCCGCGCTCAGGCCCGCCTGCACGCCGGGCGACAGGAAGTGCGAACCACTGGGCACGCCCATCGCCTGGGCAGCCTGCGCCGTGATGTGGAAGTAACTGACTGGCGCACGCACGTAGACCTTCAGGAAGTCCATCTCCAGCGCGCGGGCCTTGTCCAGCTCCACGGCCAGCGCCTGTTCGTCGTGCACCGAGCGGTGATGGCCATAGAACGGGCGTTGCCCGTCGAACAGCGGCGAGGTCAGCATGCGCGGCCCCAGCAGCTTGCCGGATTCGATGGCCTCATGAATCAGCATCGTGTGATACGTGGAGCCCCCGTTGGAGAGCACGGAGGTCAGCCCGAAGGCCGACTGCACGGCATACCATTGCGCCGTCAGGTCCAGCACGCGGGGATGCACGTGGGCGTCCCACAGGCCCGGCATCACCGTCAGCGCGGATGCGTCGATGAAACGGGCGCCCGCCGCCGCGGCGTCAGCAGCAGGGTTCCGGCCGGCGTCGCGGATCTCGACGATGCGGCTGTCCTGCAGCACCAGCAGCCGGTTCTGCTGCAGAGTCGGTTCCACGCCATCCCACAGCCCGCCCGCCAGCACGTGGGTCAGGCCGGTGGCCACGGGTCGCTGCCATTGCAGCGCCACGGGAATCGTCTGGGTGTCGCTGCCGTCCACCCGCACTGTGCGCAGCTCGCCGCTGGCCAGATAGAGAATGCGCTGGGAGTCGGCGCTCCACTCCGGCATGTCGGCGGCATCCGTGCTCAGCGCGCGCGCCGCTCCCGTGGGCGTGCCATCGGCGGCCACGGGCATGACGTGCAGTACAGAGCGCATGATGAAGGCCATCCAGCGGCCATCGGGCGACCACACCGGCCCTGCCTCGAAACGATCGGACAACTGCTCCGGCAAGGGCGCTGGTTCGTGGAACTTCCATTCCCCTGTCTCCACATCCACCACCTGAATCAGGTTGCGCCCTTCGCGGTAGCGCGTATTGGCGCGCTGCATGCCGGCGAAGGCCACGGTGCGACTGTCCGGTGCCCAGGTGGGCCGGCCTATACTGTTGCCATAATTCTGATCCAGCACATGACGGGCCTGACCGCTGGCAAGTTCGTACACCCACAGGGACTGATCGCGTCCGTCGATGAAGGCGATGCGTGTGCCATCCGGCGCCATGGCCGGCGAGATCATGCGGGCGTCGAGAGTCTGCGTGATGCGCTCAATGGCGAGCGTTGCAGGCGTGATGGCATAGAGATCGGGCCGGCCGTCGCCGTGGCGGTCAGACGTGAAGTAGATCCGCGCATCCTGAGTGCCCCAGAACACGGTGCCTTCGATGGCCTCATCGTCCGTCGGCCGCACGGGCGCCTCGCCAATGCGCATCACCCACAGATCGTTCAGGGCGGTGAAGGCCACCTGGGTACCGTCGCGGGAAAGTGCCGGGGAGTACAGGCCGCGCACGGGCTGCGGCGCGCTGTCATCGAAGCGGTGATCCACGGCTGTGATGACGGGCCGCTGCAGCGTGAATGCTGCACGAAAGGGCACAGTCTGCACCTGGGGCGACGCCATGGTGCGCACCTTGATCTGGCCGTCGGCGGTGTAGACAAAGCGACCGTCCGGCAACCAGCTCACCGGGAACGGAAAAATGTCTTCGTCCTGAGTGACAACGTGTTCCTGAACGACCAGCTGCCGCTCATGATTCTGGTACATCAGGCCCGTGCCATCGGGCAGCCAGGCCGGTGCAAACACCTCGTCTTCTGCTTCAGAGACACGCCCGAGCGTCTGCGTCTGCCCGGTCGCATCCACACTGCGCACCACATTGCCATCGACATAGGCGATCTGCGTGCCATCCGGCGCACCAGCGGGGGAATGGGCATCGGTGGGGGACTGTGTCCAGCGCTGGTATTCGCCAGTGTCCAGCGTCAGCGTCCAGATGTCGTAGGTGCCTTCACCGCTGCGGTCTGAGGAAAACGCGATGCGCCCGCCGAACCACATGGGCTCGCGGTGATCCCAGGGGCCGCTGGTCACCGCCCGGGCATTGCTGCCGTCGCGATCGGCAATCCACACCTGATAGTAATGACCCTCGTAATTCTGGAACGCGATCTGCGTGCCATCGGGAGACCACGAGGGTGCCGTCACTTCCATCGTCCAGTCAGTCAGGCGCTGCGCGTCGCCCCCGGTCACTGGCAGTGTCCACAGGGCGCCCTGCAAGGCCATGGCCAGCGTGCTGCCGTCGGGCGATGCGGCCACAGCCATGTTGGTCCCCTCGGTCATCACGATGGGAATGTCGCGCGCTGCGCTGCTGTCCTGGGCCATCGGCGACGCAAGCGGCAGCAGCAATGCTGACACCAGCAGGGCGGTTCCTGCGACTGCGCGCCAACGTGTGCGGGCGTTCAATTGGCCAGACATGGCTTGCTCCTCTGATCGTTGTCGGTGGGGTTCTCTACTGGGGATTCTGGCAGCAAGAACTGCGCCATGG
>CAYWMC010000250.1:0-4190 GCA_964459345.1 uncultured Klebsiella sp.
GCCTCGGTCTCCCGGCTCACTCGGTGCGGGTCTTTCATGCCGCTGAACGGCGAGCCCGCCTGCCAGGGCCTCGCGCAGTGCCAGCGATCGGGCCACGCTATCTCCGACAGGGTTGCGACTCACCCTGCCGCGGCTACTCCGCCGCTGTCTCTGCAAGGGGGAGGAGGGTTGCCGCGAAATTTCATCGAAACTGCAAACGCGCTGACGGCGACCCGGGGCCGGGAAGAATCTGCATTGACAGTGCGACGGTGAACGTTCGCGGGCAAGCCCGCTCCTACACTTCTGCGTCTGATTTGACGATGTCACTCAGCGCCGCTTCCAGCGCCGGGAAATTCCACTGGAATCCCGCCGCCTGCAGCCGCGCCGGCAGGGCCTTCGTGCTTCCCAGCATCAGGCCCGCGCGCTGCCCCAGCAGCAGGCGCAGCACCCAGCCCGGTGGCGTCATCCACACGGGGCGCTGCAGCACCCGGCCCAGGGTCTGGGCGAATTCGCTGTAGCGCACCGGTTGCGGCGCCGTCAGCAGATACGGGCCGCTGGCAGTGCCCTTGTCCAGCAGGAACAGCGTGGCCCGCACCCAGTCCTGCACATGAATCCAGCTGTACCAGAACTGTCCGGCCCCCAGGGATCCCCCCAGATACGCCTTGAACAGCGGCAGAATCGGCGCCAGCAGTCCGCCATGCCCCAGCACCAGACCTGTGCGCAGCAGCACGGTGCGTATGCCGGTGTCGGCCGCTGGCTGTGCGGCTTTCTCCCAGTCCTGCACCAGGCCTGCGGCCCAGTCGGTGCCGGGAGGGCTGTCTTCAGTGAGGGCTTGCTCACCACCATCGCCATGGAAACCGATAGCCGAGCCGGAAAGCAGCACCTTCGGCGGCTGCTCTTGCGAGACAATCCAGCTGACCAGCTTCCAGGTCAGCGCCACGCGGCTGTCGTGCAGGTGCTGCTTGCGGGCACGGGTCCACGGGGCAGAAAAGAGGTTGGCGCCGGCCAGGTTCACGACGGCGTCCACGGGGGTACGAATCTGCTGCAGATCGGACACCCATTCGCCCGCGATCTTGCGGGCGACATGGGTGTTCGGCGAGCGGCTGAGGATGACGACCTCATCACCACGCTGCAGCAGAGCTCTGGTCAGTGCCTGGCCAAGGAAGCCGCTGCCACCGGTGATGAGGATGCGCATGTCAGAAGTGCGCCTTGGTCAGCTCGACGGTGGCGTATTCCCAGGCTTCGTCGAAGCGCTCGCGCGCCTCGGCCGCTTCGGCGTCCAGGTCCAGTGCTTCCAGTGCCGCAGTCAGGCCGAACAGTGCCCAGCCGTTTTCCTGCAACAGGTCGAGGTCTTCCAGGAACACGCGGCGAGCCTCTTCAGGCTGGCCGGCGTTCAGGTAGGCCTGGCCCAGGAACAGGCGCATGGACTGGATCCAGTCGGGCGGCTCCATGTAGCGCAGGTGGTCCTGCAGATCGACAGCCTGAGTGAAGGCCGCGATCGCCGCGTCGTAGTCACCCTTCGCATTGGCGATCTCGCCAGCCAGTGACGCGCGATTGATGGCCAGCACGCTGGCGGCCGAGTTGACGGCGGCGCGCTGTGTCTGCAGCAGCGGGTTGGCCAGCGTGGCATCCAGTGCGGCCAGTTCCGCCTCGGCACCGGCGATGTCGCCCGTGGCCGCCATGGCAGCGCCGCGCACGTGGTTCAGGGTGCCCTGCAGGAAGGGGCGGGTGTCTGGCTGCGCGGGCAGGGCCAGAATCTCGTCCCACATGCCGAAGGCCTTGTAGGTCATCCATTCCACCGAGACATTGCGCAGGGAATTGCCACGATCCAGCTGTTCTGCCGTGGTCGCGGCAGCCAGCGGGGTGACGATCTCGAAGGCCACATCGGCATTGCCCTGCAGCAGCCCACCCCAGTGGATGAACATGCGGGCATGGCCCCGGTGATTGGTGGCGGACAGGAAGTAGGTGCCGTACTGGGGATACTCGCGCTCGCCCCACTGCTGCACGAAATACTCATCGGCCAGCACTGAACGGCGGTTGGCGTCGATGGAGTCCTGGTAGCGCCCGATGCGCATGAAGATGTGGCCGGGCATGTGAGCCATGTGGCCGATCATCGGCGTCAGCGGTTCCAGCGCGTCGGCCGAGGTCTCGGCACTCACCGGCTCCCGCGAGGCTTCCATCAGATGCACATGCAGGTGGGTCAGACCGGGGTGGTAGGGGTTCTGGGCCATGCCTTTTTCCATCGCGGCACGGGCATCGTTGGTGTTGGCGCGGGGCGTGCCGTCCCATTCGAAGTAATACCAGGGCGAGGCCATCATGATGGCGTGGGTGTAGGTGAAGGCCACTTCCAGGTCATCGGGATATTTCGCGTACAGCGCGCGGGTGGAGTCGATCACCGCCTGGCTGCGGGTGGCCATGTCCGGCAGATTCTCCATGTCGAACATCGGCACCAGCGCGTTGATGATGTCTTTCCACTGCTGCGGCTCTTCGGCCATGTTGGCAATGGCCAGGTCCAGAGCGCGGCGGCCCTCGCCCTGGGGGTCATCCGGCAGCGCGCTGTTGCGGCTGTTGGCATTGGGGCCGAGGGCCTGGGCGCGGGCCCAGTGGATGCGGGCATTGTCCGGGTCGAAGCACAGGGCCGCGTTGAAGGACGCCACCGCTTCGGGGAAGTAGTAGCCATAGGCCAGGCGCAGACCCTGATCGAAGTAGTCCTGCGCTTCGGGCGATGGCGAATTGATGTCGCGGCTGAAATTGCCGGTGCCTTCCACCAGGCTGGCGTGGCCGTCAGCACAGGCAAGCATTTCAGGGGTGGCCACCCAGGCCGTGCTGGCCGGCGCGGCGACAGTGGATGTCGGCTGTTCTGAGGCCGGGCTGCAGGCGGTCTGCAGGAGCAGTCCGGCCAGCGCGAGGCCGGTCAATCGATGTGTGAATGTCATGATGAGGGCTCTTGTTCCAGTGATTCTTGTTTTTGGGGTTTCAGCGGGCTCGCTCCGACAGCGGCGTTGATGGCCCGACTATAGCAGGGAAGGCTGCGGCAGGCAGCTGTGGCGTTGCGACAAACCGTGCCGGCTGCGTTCAGAGCTGCCGCAGCACCCGCTGCAGTTCCGGCACGGTATCCACGATGGCCACGGGCCCGAACTGGCGCAGCCGCTCATGGTCATGCACTCCCCAGCGCACGCCGATGGCCGGCATGCCAATGCGCTGTGCCATCTCCATGTCGTAGGTGGTGTCGCCAATCATCACCGCCTGCTCGGGAGCCAGTTTGTAGAACGCGAGAATCTCCAGCAGCATGGCTGGGTCGGGCTTGGATCGGGTTTCGTCGGCGCAGCGGGTGATGTCGAAATGGGGCAGCAGACCACTGGAGGCCAGCGCGGCATCCAGCCCCCGCCGACTCTTGCCCGTGGCCACCGCGCGGCCGCGACCCTGCGCACGCAAGGTGTCGAGCACGTCGGTCATGCCGGTGAAGATCTGCTGCGGCGTGGCCTCCTTCGCGAAGAAGTAGCGGCTGTAACTCTGGCGGATGGCCTCGATGTCGGTGTCGTTCAGGCCGGGGTAGAGAGCCTTGAGCGCATCCACCATGCCCAGGCCGATGATGTTGCGGTAGGCGGCAGGCTCCAGCGCCGGGAAGCCCAGCTCGGTGGCGGCCAGGTGCAGGGAGGAGGCGATGTGCTCGATGGAGTCGACGATGGTGCCGTCCCAGTCAAAAATTACGGCTTGGATGTGCATGCGGGGGTCCTGTGGGAGTGGGTGCTCCTGTTGGAGCGGGCTTGCCCGCGAATTGTGGACGAAGAACAGAGTGGGATGCAAAGTCTGTCGGCGCTGGGAGGGACCACTCTGCGTTCTGCGCGCCGCTCTGTGTGTCGGCTCGCTTGCAGCCAGAGGTGCAGTCGCGGGAGTTCTCCGCGACCCATCACTCCGTGAAGTGAGTGCTGCGGCAGCAGACTGAGGGTGGGAGCGGGCTTGCCCGCGAACCCATCGCTGGCACAGAAGCAGAAGGCCTGGCGCAGGGGGGGCACTTTGCAGACCGTTGTCCGCCCGGATGGGTGAGGCAAGCGCTGACCAAGCGCAGCTTGGTGCGTAGCCGAACGGCGCCCATCTTCGATGGGCGACTGGATGCCATCGAGCCTCCAGGGATGGATTCACGGCGTCTCTGTGAGCGGGCCCCCGGCTGGAACGCTCTGCTCAATTTCACTGTTCGCGGGCAAGGCCCG
>CAYWMC010000251.1:0-4166 GCA_964459345.1 uncultured Klebsiella sp.
ACTTCGAAGTGCTGGTGATCGACAACAACACCCGTGACGAAGCCGTGTGGCGTCCTGTGCAGATTCATTGCGAGAAACTCGGTGCCCGCTTCAAGTTCTTCCACGTGGCGCCTCTGGCAGGCTTCAAGGCGGGTGCGCTGAATTATGCACTGGAGCGCACAGACCCCGAGGCGGAAGTCATTGCTGCCATCGACAGCGACTATCAGGTTGAGCCGAACTGGCTCAGCGACCTGATCGGTGCCTTCGAGAATCCCAAGATAGCCATCGTGCAATCTCCTCAGGATTATCGCGATCACGACGACAACGCCTTCAAGTCCATGTGCTTTGCCGAGTACCGCGGTTTCTTCGAGATTGGCATGGTGACGCGCAACGAACGCAACGCCATCATCCAGCACGGCACCATGACTCTGGTACGTCGTTCCGCATTGGTGGAAGTT
Organism: uncultured Klebsiella sp.; assembly: GCA_964459345.1. GTDB lineage: Bacteria > Pseudomonadota > Gammaproteobacteria > Pseudomonadales > Pseudohongiellaceae > UBA5078. The sequence continues at coordinate 438 of CAYWMC010000251.1, forward strand.
GGTGGCTGGGGCGAGTGGTGCATTACTGAAGATGCGGAGCTTGGTCTGCGCATTTTCGAAGCGGGCTACGAAGCCATGTATCTGTCCTACAGCTACGGCCGCGGGCTGATGCCGGATACCTTCATCGACTACAAGAAGCAGCGTTTCCGCTGGGCCTACGGCGCGATGCAGATTCTGCGTCGTCACACGCGCGACTTGTTCAGCAATCGTGGGTCGCGCCTGACCAACGGCCAGCGCTATCACTTCCTGGCTGGATGGCTGCCCTGGGTGGCGGATGGCTTCAATCTGGTGTTCAACTTTGCCGCGATTGCATGGACCATTGCGATGATCCTGTCACCGACACAGATCGACGCGCCGCTGATGATGTTCTCGGTGCTGCCGCTCTCTCTGTTTGTGTTCAAGCTGTCGAAGATGGTCTATCTGTACCGCTCACGTGTGAAGGCCAACCTGCGACAGACTTTCGCGGCGGCAATTGCGGGTCTGGCTCTGTCGCACACGGTTGGTCTGGCGACACTGCGCGGTCTGTTCACGGACGACATGCCCTTTGTCAGAACGCCGAAGTGCGCGCGTCCCTCTGCGGTGCTGCAGGCACTGACAGCCGTGCGTGAAGAATTGCTGATGCTGATCAGCCTGTGTCTTGCCGTGCTGATGCTGAGTCTGATTCCCCGTGAATACAGCAATCCGGACATGCAGATCTGGAGCATCGTCATGCTGATTCAGGCGATTCCATACGCGGCGGCGGTTCTGGTGTCTTTTGTCAGCTCGTTCCGCTGGCCGGCACGTCTGCTTGGTGGTGGCATCAAGCGCAACATCTTCATCCGCGGGGCGTGATCAAACGCCCTGCAATGACAAGACTTGGAAGGTTTTAGACTCGGATTTCCGGGTTGTTTCGGGGTCGCCACTGGCGACCCTTTTTTTTTGTTCAGCTGTTCAGCCACCAGAGCACATAAGCCAGGGCGAACACGCTCAGATACACCATGCCGATCCAGGAAAGCGCATACATGCCCCGCGACAATCCATCCTTGCGAACCAGGTCGAAGTTGAGCCAGGCAAAGAAGGGTGTGGTGATGAATGCCAGCGTCATGGCAAAGGTCAGCATGGGGGCCAGCGCACTCTGGAAGAACAGGATGATGGCCATGCCACTGAGGGCCTGTACCACTATCCACGCATTGAGCGTCCAGGGCGCCGGTTCTCCCGGCGTTTCACGCAACAGGTGGAAGGACTCCGCAAGCGTGCGGGCGTAGCCGTCCATCACTGCCAGGGTGGTGCCGAACATGCACAGGAAGGCGATGGCAGCGACCAGGTACTGGGACCATTCCCCGATGGTGGCCGCATACATGGATACCAGCTGCTGCGCAAAGGCCGCACTCGCCAGTGCGATCTCCTGCTCGGAGCCATGTTGTACCAGGGCGCCAAGGGCCACAAAGACCAGCGCCAGAAACACCGCCACGCCATACCCGAGATTGAAGTCGAAGAGTGCATCTGCCAGGGAAACCTTGGTCAGCTTCTGCTTTGAGCGTGTCCACAGGGAGCTGATTGCAGAGATCTCGATAGGCACGGGCATCCAGCCCATCATCGCCACCATGAAGGCCAGCGCAGACAACTGCCAGGGTGAAGGGCTGACAAAATCCGCCGGTGCCGTCGGCCCGTTCTGCCAGGCAATCACCACGGCGACGACCGTGGTGACCGTCAAAGCCGCCATGATGACTTTGGAGACACGGTCCAGCAGTTTGTAGTGACCCGCTACAAGAATGGTCAGCGACACCAGCAGCAGGATCCAGCACAGGACGGTCAGCGACAGATTCCACGGAATGAAATACTGCAACAGGCTGGCGGTGAGGATCAGCACCCCGGCGGTGTTCACCACGGCAGCCACGATGTTCAGCGCCGTGAAGCTGATCAGATAGGCGCGCCCCTTGCGCAGATAGCCCTGAATCAGACTTTCGTCCTTCTCGATGGTGTACTGCACGCCAAAGCGGAAGAACGGATATTTCAGAATGTTCACCAGCAGGATCAGCCACAGCAGTTGCCAGCCGAACAGGGCGCCGGCCTGTGTCGAAGCCACAAGATGCGAGCCGCCCACCGCTGCCGACGACATGACGATGCCGGGCCCCAGTGCGCGCATGCGGGTTTGCCACTGCTGTTGCATCAAGATGCTGAACTCCCTGTGCGTGTGTGAATGTGTTGGAACGAATGAGGCTGGGTGTGTCGGTGTCGCGCTGACACAGTGGCGCCGAGTCTAGCCTGCCCTCGCAGGGGAGACAATTGTGCGCTGAGCGCGTCTGCTCCGCTGCTTTTGGTGTAGGCTATCCCGCAATTCCGGCCCGGCGGCGACACTTGCTCCCGTCCTGTACGCCGTTGCCACACAGGGTCACCATGTCCGACACACGCATTGCCTGGCTGCAGATACATCTCTGTGTCTTCCTCTGGGGCTTTACCGCCATCATTGGCAAACTCATTGCGTTGCCTGCCCTTCCGCTGGTGCTGTGGCGCATGGTGCTGGTGAGCCTGATGTTGCTGTTGCTGCCCAGGGTGTGGCGGGGCGTGCTGCGTCTGTCGCGGCGCCATCTGCTGGCCTTTCTCGGTGTGGGGGTCATTGTCGCGGTGCACTGGCTGACCTTCTATGCCGCGGTAAAGCTCGCCAACGCCTCTGTGGCCGCCACCTGCATGGCGCTGATCCCCGTGTGTCTGTGCTTCATCGAGCCCATGGTGACGGGGCGGGCGTTCGAGCGGCGCGAGCTGTTCCTCGGATTGCTGGTGCTGCCGGGGGTGGCACTGGTGGTGGGGGGCACGCCTGACACCATGAATGCAGGCATTGCCGTGGCCATCCTGTCGGCGTTTCTGGCTGCCCTGTTCACCGCATACAACAAGCGGCTCATTCACCGCACGGATGCCCTGAGTGCCACTGCGCTGGAGATGCTGGGGGGCGGCGCATTCGCGCTGGCACTGACCCTGCTGCTCTTTGCGCTGCCGTGGACGCCCTGGGACGCGGGGGCTCTGCTGCCGACACAGGATCAGCTGCTGGCAGTGCCAGAGGGGAGCGACCTGTTCTGGATTCTGGTGCTGGCGGTGGCCTGTACGCTGCTGCCCTTCGCCCTGTCGCTGGTGGCACTGCGTCAGCTCTCGGCCTATGCCTCGTCACTGGCAGTGAACATGGAGCCGCTCTACGCGATCATTCTGGCCATCCTGATTCTCGGTGAGCAGCGGGAGCTGGATCTGTATTTTTATCTTGGTGCCGGCATCATCCTGGGCGTCGTCCTTGTGTATCCTGTGCTGATCAACCGTAACAAACCGGACGCCGTGGCACTCCCTGTCAACGAGTCCGCGTGAACCGAGGGAAACGTCATGCGCGAAGAAGTGTTCAGCAGCAATGTGGACGAAGAGGCATCGGTCCTGGAGATACTGCGGGCCCTGATCCGGCGCGAGCCCGAGGCCGACCCGCAGCAGCTCAAGGTGTGGCTGGTGGCGCGTCTGCATGAAGGTGTGGCCCAGGACAAGATCGGCTTCTACATTGACGAATTCGGCGCCCGGGACGTGGTCGACGCCGAGCGCGACGAGGGTCTGGCGCTGCTGGCTGAAGAGGCCGTGTGGTCGGAGCACAGTGATCTGATGCTCCACGTCTACGCGGCGGATGGATTGGAATAAGCGGGTTTGCCATAGCGAGGCTGTCATGGAATCCATTTACTACGTGTTGTGCTGGCATTGTCACCGCCGCTGCAAACACTGCTA
>CAYWMC010000252.1:0-4156 GCA_964459345.1 uncultured Klebsiella sp.
CTGGGCAAGGAGCCACGTCGTCTGGTCAAGACTCTGATTGTCAAAGGCATTGCCGATGAACAGAACCCCAGTGGTCTGGTGGCTCTGCTGATCCGCGGCGACCAGGACATCAATCCCGTCAAGGCTGAAAAGCTGGCCCAGGTTGCTTCACCCTTCACCATGGCAGAGGACAGCCAGATTCAGGCGGTGCTTGGCTGCCTGCCAGGCAGCATCGGCCCTGTTGGCCTCAAGATACCCGTCATAGCAGATCACAGTGTGGTGGACCTGGTGAACTTCGTGTGCGGCGCCAACAGTGACGGCAAGCACCTCGTGGACGCCAATTGGGGCAGCCAGTGCCGCTATGACAGCAGCGCCGACATTCGCAAGGTACGCGAAGGCGACATCAGTCCCGATGGCAATGGCACGCTCTCCATCAAGCGCGGCATCGAAGTCGGCCACATCTTCCAGCTCGGCACCAAGTACAGCCAGGCCATGAACGCCAGCTATCTGGATGAAAACGGCAAGTCGCAGGTGATGATCATGGGTTGCTACGGCATTGGAGTCAGCCGCATCGTGGCCGCCTGCATTGAACAGAGTCATGATGCCCAGGGCATCATCTGGCCCGACAATATTGCGCCGTTCCAGGTGGCGATCATTCCCCTGAACGCGCACAAGTCCGATGCGGTGCGCGTCCTGAGCGAACAGCTGACTGCACAACTGGAAGACGCCGGCTTCGAAGTGCTGCTGGACGATCGCGACAAGAAGACCAGTGCCGGCGTGAAATTTGCCGACATGGAGCTGATGGGAATGCCACACCGCATCGTGGTTTCAGAGCGCGGCATCGAGCAGAATGTCCTTGAGTACAAGTCGCGCCGCGCGCAGGACAACGAGATGGTGCCAGCCGATGAGATCGTGGCTTTCCTGAAATCGCGCATACGTCGCGACTGATCCAATTCAAGCAGAGCCCATGCCCATGACAGCAGTATCCGCCGCTCCTTATATCCTCGTGCTTTACTACAGCCGCACGGGTGCCACCGAGTCCATGGCCAGGCTGATAGCCCGAGGGGTCGAGCAGTCGGCAGGCATCGAAGCGCGCATCCGCACCGTCCCGGCCGTATCACCCGTGTCAGAAGCCACCGCGCCCACCGTACCGCCGAGCGGCGCGGTGTACTGCACGGAAGACGACCTGCGCCAGTGCGCCGGCCTGATTCTCGGCAGCCCGACGCGCTTCGGCAACATGGCAGCGCCGCTGAAGCACTTCCTCGACAACACCGGTGCGCTTTGGCTTTCCGGCGCGCTGATCAACAAACCCGCCGCCGTATTCACCTCCACCTCAAGCCTGCATGGTGGCCAGGAGTCGACACTGCTGAGCATGCTCCTGCCTCTGATGCACCACGGCATGCTGCTGTGCGGCCTGCCCTACAGCGAGCCGCAACTGATGGCGACACAGTCGGGGGGCACCCCGTACGGTGCCAGTCATTACGCGGGGGTTGATGGCAAGCGCCGCCTGGACGACGACGAGAGTGCGTTGTGCCTGGCATTGGGCAAGCGCGTCGCCAGCATTGCACTGACCCTGAATTCCTGAATCCCGCCCAAGGACTCGCGCTTTCGCCGAGTCCGCAGAGATCTCAAGCCATGAACACAGACGAACAAGCCAGCGACAACATCCCGGAACCCGCCATCATCGCGAAGTCACATCGTGCCGTGGTCTATTGCTATGCAGCCCTGCTGGCGGTCTTCGCTTTATACGGTTTGTGGCAATTGTTCAACGGGGGCAATGCCGTGGCCATCGTCGTGCTGTGGCTGATCAAAACCGTGCCACTGGCCATCTTCATTCCGGGACTGCGTGCACGCAAGCTGCGCACCTACGCCTGGCTTTCCTTCGTGTCATTGCTGTATTTCGTGCAGTCGGTGCAGACAGCCTTCACAGTGGATGCGCGGGCCTATGGCGTGCTTGTCACCCTGCTCGTCGCCACGCTGTTCTGTGCGCTGGTGGTGTACATCCGCAGCTATCGCGGGCACTACAAAGTCTCGTTCTGAAAGACTTCGCGAACCAGTGGAATGGTGATTCGGCGCTGGGTTTGCAGGGAGTGTTCGTCCAGTCGTTCCAGCAGGGCGAACAAGCCCTTGCTGCTGCGCTCAGTGCGCTGCAGAACGTAGTGCGCGACCTCTTCCGTCAATTCCATGCCGCGCAGTCGCGCCCTTTTCTGCAAGGCCTGCACCTTGTCTTCGTCCGTCAGTTCATGCACCTGAAACACGACTCCCAACTGCAGACGCGAGAGCAGATCAGGCAATTGCACCTGCAGATGGCGAGGCGCCGACCTGCCAGCGATCAGCAGCCTCGTGCCTGAGTCCCGCAGCCGGTTGAAAAGGGAAAACAAGGCTTGCTCCCACGCGGCAACACCAGCGATGTGCTCGATGTCATCAAGACAGACCAGATCAAGTGCTTCCAGTCCCTCGAAGATATCCGGGTGCAATTGCTCGTGCATCTGCAAAGGCATATAGAAGGTGCCGCGAGTGTAGCCACCCCGCTGACAAAGCGCTTGCAACAGATGACTGCATCCGGCACCCGGGGCGCCCCACAAGCAGGTGAACTGCGCGAGACTGGTGTCATCACGAAGGTAATCAAGCACCTGGGCATTGGCCTGCGTGACATGAAAATTGTCGAAGGTGGCCGTGTCATCGAGCATGATCTGCAGCGCCAGCTGCCGTGGGCGGAGCATGTCAACGTACCCAGCGAAAGTGCAGAACGCCTTGCTCGGGAGTCTGACCAGGCACCTCAAGCGGCTGCAGATCGCGCCCGAGGGAAATGAACTCAGTGAACAGGAACGGCGAGCTGGAAAGACGCACGTCCAGTTCAATTCCTGAACCATCCAGCAGTGCCGCCGCAACAGTGTCCACCACGGCGAGGTTGTCCATGTACGCCATCAGATTGACGTAGTCCGTGGCACTGTCCATGCCCTCCACACGCACGGTAACCCGAGTGTTCGCGGGTGCCTCCATGCTGTTGAAGGCGAAGTGACTGGCCAGCTGCGCCGTAATGCGGTTCAGTGTGCCCAGTGTGTACACAGACAGGTCCCGCTCGAAGGCATCGAATGTCTCGGCGCTGTCCCGGAACAGAAACTGCCACAGCCCCACAAGATCACCATTGGGCGATTCCAACAGACGTCCGCTCAGAATGGCGTCGGCCCCATAACGTGCGCTGGCGGTGCGGATCGCCGTTTCGTCAAGGCTCCAGGCAACATCAGCAGGCAGGTTGCGGCGGTCTTCAAGATCCATCAGTGGAATGAGCACAGGCAGGCCGCGTACCCTCGAGAACTCCCGCACGATCTCCAGCATGGGGTGCTCGGAGTCGGCGCTCAGCAACTCCCGCGCTCCCGTCGCATTCTGCACGGAAAGCCACAGCAGCACCGCGGGCCGGTCGCGATCCCAAACCGGCACGCCGGAGGACATCAACATCTGGTTCACCAGGGCGCTGTCGAAACTCACGCTGATGAAGGTGCGCGGCTCCGTCCCGGTGGAATCCGTGCGGTAGCTGACTTCCTGCACATAACTCTGGGCATCCCGAACGGCACGCTCCACGGCCGCATTGCGCAAATGGCGCTCTTCGCCGGTGATCTTGAGAATGACGGAAGTCAGACCCTCGCGATAGGCGCGGATGCGCTCCGCATCGCCCTGGCCCTGCACGGCAATCTCCTGTTCATAGAGCCCTTGCACCAGCAAGGCATGGGCAGGAACGCTGCCGAACAGCCCCGACAAGAGGACACAAATGAGCAGAAGAGAGGGTCTGGGAAGGAGTTTTTTCATGGGCGGCATGATACCTGATCCTCCCCGCCATGACACGCCAGCCTCCCAGCTGATAGAATTCGCGCACTTCCTGACCTGCTTACGGACCCTTTCATGACCCAGCACACGAATGACCCCTCTACCCCTTCTCTCAGCTACAAGGATGCAGGCGTCGACATCGACGCGGGCGATGCTCTGGTCGAGAAGATCAAATCCGTGACACAGCGTACGCGTCGCCCGGAAGTGCTGTCCGGGCTCGGCGGCTTCGGCGCACTGTGCGAGATTCCCGCCGGCTACCGGCATCCGGTGCTGGTGTCCGCCACCGACGGCGTGGGCACCAAACTCAAACTGGCCATCGACATGGGCAAGCACGACACCATCGGCATCGACC
>CAYWMC010000253.1:0-4111 GCA_964459345.1 uncultured Klebsiella sp.
GCTGGGATGTGGCGGTGAAGGACAAAGTGCCAGGTGAACTTCACAACCGCCTGGGTATTGCGGTGTGCGAACAGACCTGTCAGGCCTCGCGCAGGCTGCTGGCGGAGGAGCGCTGGCAGCGTCTGGCCAGGCTTGGTGCGCTGCCTCAGCGCGTATTGTGGGCCAGCACGGGCAGCAAGGACCCGCTTGCCAGTGACACGCTGTATGTTGAAGCGCTGGCTGCTCCGGACACCATCAATACCTTGCCCGAGAAAACCCTGCTCGCCTTCGCAGACCATGGCAAGCCTGGTCATGTGATGCCCTTGCACGAGGCACAAACGCAGGCGGTGCTGGATCGCTTCACCCATGCAGGCATCGATATCGAGGCCCTGGCCGGGCAGCTGCAACGGGATGGGGCGACGGCCTTCGTGAACTCCTGGCGCGCACTGCTGGCCCGTATTGCCGACAAGCGTCAGGCGCTGGCGCCCTGAGCGACTACCACATCGCGCATCTTGCCTTCCACATACAGCCACTTGCCCTTCACCCGCAGAAAGGCCGAGTGCTCATGGTGGATGTGTGACTTGCCGTCGGCATCCACGTATGTCGCCTTGAAGTCGACTCGCCCGCGGTCGCCTTTCTGATCATCGTCCAGAATTTCCAGTCCGCGCCAGTCCAGCGTCACTTCGTCGAGAATCTCTGCGCTCAGCGGGCCGAGCGTGCTGGGGTGCCATGTCTTCAACAGATAGTCGCCGTGACCACCCAGCGCATAGGCTGTGTAGCGCGAACGCATCAGTTGCCTGGGAGTACGCGCCTGCTCCCTGCCTGAAAGAAAGGGGCCGCAGCAGCGTGCGAAGGGTTTGCCGCTGTCGCACCGGCATAGAGTGATCGTCATGAAAGGCTTACCTGTTCAGGGAAGAGGGGCGCTTGTCGCGCTCTGAGTTTCGATGTCATAAAGGCCGCGCAGATAGACGCGCCACTGGGAATAGAGATCTTCTACCGGGCCACTCAGGCCGCTGACATTGCGGCTTAGTTCCAGAACGGCCGGTGCGGTTTCGCTGACAAATCCGGAAGCCAGAGCAACGAACTCCTGTTCGAAGATCTTGCTCCACTTGTAGCGATTGTAATTTTGACTGAGCGCCTCAAAACTGCCGGTACCGAGCACCGCTTCGCCATTGCGCGCACGCTCGGCATTGTCGCGCTGATCCATCACCTGTTCGAATGAGTACTGGCGCCAGACGTCATAGCGGGGCTTCACGTCCTGATAGAGGGCTTCGTAATACTCGTCGATGGTGTCGATGAACACATCGTGGCGCGCCTGAATATCCGCGACGTGCGCCAGCAGCGGGTCATTGCTGGCAGGCAGGCGCGTCAGCGTGAGCTGCCCTGCAGCGTCGGTTTGGAGGTAGGAGGAAAACGCTTCGGGCGCCAGGTCGGCGGCATAGCGCAGCTGAGTGACCTCCTGAATGCGGGCCACTTCGGCAGTGCCGAGGCTGTTGCGCACCGCCAGCAGGTCATTGGCGATGGCGGCATGCAGGTCCTGAAAAGGGTCCGGACCGTCGGTGATGCCGCCGCCGCGCAGAGACGGAATACTGTCAGGATAGTCGGCAGCACGGGCGACGTCGGCATACGTCTTGTCCAGCCAGACGCGTCCTGTGCTGTCTGCCGCGTGCACCTGCACCAAAAGCTCGGCCCCGGTCGACTCCAGGATCGTGCCGGTAATCAGCAGGTCCAGTGAGGGGTCGGTATCCGGCAGCACCCGCACAATGCCCCATTGATTGGATGTCTGCAGGGTGTGGCGCAGTGCTGCCGGCAGGTAGTGCGTTTCCGTGTTGCGAATCTCGGCAAAGATGGCCGCGCCCGGCAGCGTGATCTCTTCCGGGTCGGCCTGGGTGGCGAATACCTGCACGCCGATGTCCAGCATCTGCGTTGCAGTCGGCATGCCCGGCTGGATTGTGAGTGTCACATTGCCAACGGGTGGCGGACCTGGGGGTGGCGGTGGCGTGGCACTTGCGCAGCCAGCGAGGATGCCTGCACAGAGCCCTGCCAGCAGCAGTGATTTCGCAGCCGTAACGCTCAAGGGGCCGGCTCCGGTGCTGGAGCTGCCGGCGTGCTGCTTTCAAGAGAACCGTCCAGGGCACTGCATACCAGGCCGCGACTCAGCGTCTGCACGCAATTGATGCCATCTTCCGGCGCCTCGTAGCGCGTGTAGAAAGTCATCAGGTTGAAAGGCGTCGAGCCGCGACTGGACACGCTCGTCAGCATGCTCAGCTCTTCACCGCTGGGGTCAACACTGAAGCGATGCTCGATAAGAACTCCCTCGGCCAGCATGATCTGGAATACCAGCTGCAGGCGGTCCCAGCCGCACAGTTCCGAGCCGTGAGCGCTTGAGAATGTGTTCTCGATATCGGTGAGCGTGCTGCATACCAGCGCGGCGTCGCCCTGGCGTTCGATGCGCACCTCGTCGCCGGACTGGCTGATGCGCATGGTGGTCTGACGCGTGATCAGCTCCGCCAGGCGGGCATGGGCGACGAGATTGCCGACGCCGCGGCGCGAGCCACTCATGCCGACAGCGCCAGCGTCGCCGCGCCCCTGCTGGCGCTGCATCTCACGATTGAGCTGGTCGATGATGCGCTGCACTTCCTCTTCCCACTTGTCGCTGCGGGCGAAATCCTTCTGCCAGCTGCCCGCAAACAAGGGGCGCAGGGGAAGGTCGCTGCCGCTCACGGCCGGATCGCGCAGCACGGGGTCGTCTGCGGCATGCACGGTAGCGGGCAAGCTGTTCAACAACAGCATTGCCAGCACCGGATAGCCACGGTGCAGCATGTGTGCGAAGGAGACAAACAAGGAGATCATCAGATGCCTGGGTGTCCGTGGTCGGGTGGATGTGAGCCGATTCTAGTGAACAAGCCAGATGCATCATAGCCGGTGGCATGCCCGCGTGCCGGAGCAGACTCCGGCAACGTTGCTGGAGCGGCCCGTTCTTCATCTGTGTTGGGCACAACGCAGCCCCGGAGTACTGGTTTACCGCGATCGCCTGACGACTGTGGCCGGTATGGTCCCGGCCACGCGCTTCTGAATGTTGGCGTTTACTTGCTGAGTGCGGCGCGCACGGCTGGCTCAAGGCTGGTCAGTCCCCAGGCCTTGCCGGTGCTGATTGCTGACTCCAGTGGCTCGCCACCGGTTTCTGCTGCACTGAGTGCACGCAGGGCGCCAACGCGATTGCTGCTGGCGCAATGCACCAGCGTTGGTTGACCTTCCAGGCTGGCGAGCAGGTCCTGCAGCTTGCGGGCATTCTCGCTGGTGACGTCGTCGGCGCCAGCGACGGGGATGTTGTGAAATTCCATGCCCAGTGAACGCGCCAGCTCCGCCTCATCCCAGTCTGTCTCACTGGCCGGGCGCAGGCTGATGATGTGCTTGACGCCGGATTCTGCCAGCACCTGCAGTTGTTCCTGCGAGGGCTGACCGCTGGCGAAGACATTTTCCTGCGGGGTGCTGAGATTCAGAATTTCAGCGCTCTGTATGGCGGCGGTGTCGACCTGGGCTTGAACGAGGCCTGACAGCAGGGCGAACAGAGCAAGAAGACTGATGCGGAACAATGCCTGGATAGGGCTGGTGCGGCTGTGTGCATTTTTCATGGCGGTATCCTGTTCTGGTTGAAAAGAGGGGGTGGGTCAGGACGCGAAGAGTAAAAGCGAATGTGCGCGAAGTCCATTCCGGGATGTCACTCTTCCTTCAAAGCAGTCGGCACGCCATAGTACCTGGTACTTACTTTTAATGGAGATATGCCTGTGGAAGCACGCAAAACTGATCCGGTCACTGGCCTGCGCAGAGTGGTGATCTTTCAGCTCAAGTTGGGTGCTGACGCACTGCGCGACCTGGTGTTCAGTCCGGTCAGCATCATCATGTACTTGCTGGACGTCGTTCTGCGGCAGCCCGAAGACCAGAGCTACCTTGAGCGATTGATGAGATTGGGTCGCAAGTCGGACCGCTGGATCAATCTGTTTGAAGAACACAAACGTGCAGAGTCACACCGAGAAGATCAGCGTTAGCAAAGTGGGGAAATTCAAGAGATTCGAAATATGGTGCCCAGGAGAGGACTTGAACCTCCACGACTATATATATCTATTTGATT
>CAYWMC010000254.1:0-4074 GCA_964459345.1 uncultured Klebsiella sp.
CGCATGCGCTCTGCCAGTGACTCGAGATAGAGCGACGCCGCCAGCAGCAGGGCGCCCAGTAGCCCGGCCTGAATATACTGATTCGCCGGGACACTCATGCGCAGGTTGAGATACACCTCGCTGAAAATGATGGCGATGCTGGCAATGGCGGCAAGGAATGTGCTCATGCGCTTGCGCAGCAGCAGGCTGCCTGCGGCGACTGTCACCAGATGCAGAAGTGCCAGGCCGCTCTCTACACCACTCGACGCATGGCTGAGCAGTGTCAATGCAAGAATGTCACCAATGAACAGGGCGCTGACCAGCCTCCGCGAAAGTTCACTGTGCGTGCTTCTTCGAAACGCAATCAGCACTATCAGGCTGAATGCGGTGTACACCAGCGCTGTCTGCAGAAACAGCGACGGAACCAGATTGCCAAGTTGCGTGGAAATGGGGTTGGTGAGAAAGGTTGCCAGCAGGATGGTTGAAAGTGCCAGTCGATAGATATTGTGGATCTGCAATATCCGGAGGTTCTGATCTGGAGGAAGCGTGGCATCCATGAAGGCTGGTCGTACTGGCGTCGGATTGAGACGGCGCGGCAATTTGCGTTTTACTATTGGGAAGCGTTTGTCGGACAATATCGCACTTGCCTGCCAATAGCCATATTGACCCGGTCACCGCAGCGAAGACTCAGCAATTCTCATTTGGGGCGTGTATGCCAGAGCAGTTAACCGTAGTGATGGCCCAGCTCAATCTGCTGGTCGGCGACATCCGCGGCAATACCGACAAGTTGATTGCAGCCGCCCGTCGCGCGCGGGACGAGTTCGCAGCCGACATCATTGTGTTTCCCGAGCTTGCCCTGACCAGCTATCCTCCTGAGGACCTGCTGCTGAGGCCCAGTCTGAAAGGGCGCACAGAGCGAGCCATGCAGCGTATCCTCGACGCAGACCTCGATATCCACATGATTGTCGGACACCCATTGCAGGAAGGGGCGAGTCTCTTCAACGCATTGTCTGTGCTGCGCGGACGTGAAGTGCTGGCCACCTATCGCAAGCAGTGTCTGCCCAACTACCAGGTCTTCGACGAGCGTCGCTACTTCACGCCAGGCGCCGGGCCCTGCGTGCTGACCATCAAGGGCGTCCGTGTCGGCCTGACCATCTGTGAAGACATGTGGGAAGAGGGGCCAACGCGACAAGTCGCTGAGGCAGGGGCGCAACTGCTGATCAACATCAATGCCTCGCCGTTTCACCGGGGCAAACCGCGTGAGCGGGCGGACTTGCTGGCGACACGCGCTGTCAGCGCCGGCCTGCCGATCATTTATGTCAATCTGGTGGGCGGGCAGGACGAACTGGTGTTCGATGGTGGCTCCATGGCCGTCAGCGCGCAGGGCCGGGTCGAGGTCCTGGCACCCTCGTTTGCAGAGGGCTTGTACCCAGTCTGTCTCCAGAGCTCTGGTACTGCGCTGAGCTTTCGTCAGGATGCGGCGGCCATCGCGTCGCCAGACAGCACCGAAGAAGCACTCTACAAGGCTCTGGTCCTGGGCGTGCACGACTATGCCACCAAGAATGGCTTCAAGGGGGTTGTGCTGGGCCTGTCGGGGGGCATCGACTCCGCCTTGACGCTGACAGTGGCAGTGGACGCTCTGGGCGCAGACAAGGTGCTGGCGGTGATGATGCCTTTTGCCTATACGTCGCAGCTGAGTCTGGACCTTGCGCAGGAACAGGCCACGCGACTCGGCGTTCAGTACCGGATTCTGCCCATCGTGGAGTCCTACAGCAGTTTTGTGGACACACTGAGCGAAGAGTTCGCTGGCTTGCCAGCCGATGTCACCGAACAGAACATCCAGGCTCGCTGCCGCGGAGTGCTGCTGATGGCAATCTCGAACAAGAAGGGCCTTCTTGTGCTGACCACGGGCAACAAGAGCGAGATTGCAGTCGGCTACTGCACGCTCTATGGTGACATGGCGGGCGGCTTCGATGTCTTGAAGGATGTGCCCAAGACCATGGTCTACCGGCTGTGCGACTGGCGCAATGCCCAGGCGGATGTGGCCGCCGGGCCACTCATTCCGCTGCAGGTCATCGAGCGAGCGCCATCGGCAGAGCTTGCACCGGGTCAGGTCGATCAGGACAGTCTGCCGCCCTATGATGAACTGGATGCCATCCTCGAGCTCTATGTGGAAGAGGACTGCAGCGCCGCAGACATCATTGCGCGTGGCTATTCCGAAGCGGTGGTGCGAAGGGTGCTGCGTCTGGTCGACATCAACGAATACAAGCGTCGTCAGAGCGCTGTCGGGGTACGCCTGACGCAGCGCGGCTTCGGCCGGGATCGGCGCTACCCCATTACTTCCGGCTGGGAGCTGGGAGACTGACTGGCCGGTTGCCAGAACTTTTCAATACCGCTCAACTCCACTCAGGAACAGGTACTTACGTGAAAGAACACATTCTCAACACTCTGAACGATTCCCGCGACTACCTGCATCGCTTCATGTCCGACGCGGCCAATGTCGAAGCGATTGCCCGTGCGGCGAGTGTGATGATCGCAACCCTGCATGGCGGCAAGACCATCTACAGCTGCGGCAATGGCGGTTCGATGAGTGATGCGATGCACTTCGCCGAGGAACTGACCGGCCGCTATCGCCAGAATCGCCGGGGCCTTTCGGCTGCGGCCATCAGCGATGCGGGTCACATCAGCTGCGTTGCCAATGACTTCGGCTATGAATATATATTTTCCCGGTATCTGGAAGCCCGTGCCCGCCCGGGCGATTGTCTGCTGGCCATCAGTACCAGCGGCAGCAGTCGCAATGTCATCAAGGCGGCGGAGTTTGCGCGCGAGAACGGCGTGAGCGTGGTGAGTCTTACGGGCGTTTCAGGATCTGCGCTCGGTGCGCTGGCCACCGTGGACATCAGCGCCGGCCAGAGTCGGTTTGCCGATCGCGTCCAGGAAGTGCACATCAAGATCATCCACATTCTGATCGAACTGATCGAACGGGAATTCTGTCCCGAAAACTACTGACAGGTTCAGCCCAGAAGGCCGAAGGTCAGGATACTGAGCAGCGAGCGCCCCTCATCAGGCACTTCCATCTCGGGAGTCTCTGCCTGCAATGGTCGCTGCGTAGGCGCCAGCGGGGTGTTGTCCACGTTGTCGCCCAGCAGTCCGAACGACACTGTGTAAAGCAAAGAAGGGTTGGTGACGTCGCTGCGTACGATGAAATTGCCGCTCTCGTCCAGCGCAGGGTGGTCGGGGAAATTGGATTTCAGCAGCGCCAGTGAGGTGCCTGCCAGGTCATCCAGGCCCATGCGCAGATAGCACTCCACCATGATCGCTACACCATCGGCCACCAGCGGGCTGCCCTGGAAATTCTCCACGACATAGCGACCGCGATTGAGTGCGGCAATGTAGGCGCGACGTCCAAGATAATAATTGGCAACATGAATCTCGTAAGCTGCCAGGGTGTTGCGCAGGAAAATCATGCGCGCACGGGCGTCCGCTGCGTAGTCGCTGTCTGGGTACAGGGCCAGCAGCAGCGAGAATTCGGCAAACGCATCGCGAGCGCCGCCGGGATCACGCTTGGAGGGGTCAGTCGGCAGAAAGCGCGACATGAATCCGGAGTCTTCCGCGAAGGACGCCATGCCTTTCATGTAATAGGCATAGTCGATATTGGGATTGTCCGGGTGCAGGCGGATGAAACGGTCGGCCGCCGTGCGGGCTGCTTCCAGATCAAGGTTGCTGTAGTAGGCGTAGATCAGCTCCAGCTGACCCTGAGCAGCGAAGCGGCCGAAGGGAAATCGTGACTCAAGGGCTTCGTAGGTGGCAATGGCAGAGCGGTAATTGCGGGAGTTGAGCTGGCGCTGTGCGGTGACATAGAACTGCTCTTCCGTGTCGAGGCCGGCAAACTCGTCGCGCTCCTCGCCATCGAAAATGGAACAGGAGACACAGGCAAGGCAAAGCGTTATCAGGAACAGAATTCTCACGCGACGACAACCTCTGGAATGCCGACGGCGGTGCCGCGGGCAAAAACTAGTGAAATCTGCAGGGACTTTAGCGGGTATAATGCCGCCCGCCTGTCCAGGAGCCAGACCGTTCCGGCCTTTCTCCGAT
>CAYWMC010000255.1:0-4047 GCA_964459345.1 uncultured Klebsiella sp.
CGGCCTGCTGGCCCTGGCCCAGGGGCCGGTGGGCGCGCGGCCGCCGGGTCTGGCTTCTCCACCATTTCGCGCACGCGGTACAGCCCTTCGGCTTCAAGGTCGCCGGCTATGACGCCGTACTTGTAAGTCTCGTCTTTCGGTATCTCTTCAATGGCCACAATACTGCAGCGGTACTTCTCGTACAGCCGGACCATCTGCGCCAGCACACCGTCATCGTCCGTCACGCAATAGTCGTCAGCCAGAATCACTGCAAAGGGCTCTTCGCCGATCAGCGACTCCCCTGTCAGGATTGCATGGCCCAGGCCCTTCATTTCGACCTGCCTGGTATAAGAGAAGGTGCACTCGTTGATGATGTGACGAATGTCCTTCAGCGCCCATTCCTTGTCGGTGCCGGCAATCTGGTGTTCCAGCTCATAACTGATGTCGAAGTGGTCTTCCAGTGCGCGCTTGCCCCGTCCCGTCACGATGGCCATGCCATGAAGCCCCGCCGCCATCGCTTCTTCTACACCGTATTGAATCAAGGGCTTGTTCACCAGTGGCAACATTTCCTTGGGCATTGATTTGGTGACCGGCAGGAAGCGCGTTCCATAGCCGGCTGCTGGAAACAGGCATTTTCTGATCTTGTCCATGATGTCTTGCGAGTACCTCATTGAGAGTGAATGCGGATTGCGAGAACGCCTGACTGAGGCGCTCTCAGGATTTTTCCACCTTGCGGCCGTAAATGTCTTCGAAGCGCACTATGTCGTCTTCGCCCAGATAGCTGCCCGTCTGTACTTCGATCAGTTCGACCGGCGTTGCCGTCAGGTTCTGCAGACGATGCGTGCTGCCCAGGGGAATGAAGGTGGATTCATTGGCGTTGAGGGTGAACACGCGCTCGTCACAGGTCACCGTTGCACTGCCTTTGATCACGATCCAGTGCTCCGCCCTGTGATGGTGCATCTGCAGGGAAAGGGAGCCACCGGGCTTGACCACGATGTGCTTCACCTGAAACCCAGCACCTATGGCGAGGGATTCATAACTGCCCCAGGGGCGGTACACCAGCACGTGATTGACACTTTCGGAGCGCTTGGACAGTTCCAGCTGCTGCACGATGCGTTTGACATCCTGCACACGATCCCGCGAGGCAACCAGCACGGCATCCGCGGTCTCCACGATGACCGCATTGTCCAGACCAACTGCCGCCACGAGACGTGAATGCGAGTGGATATAGCTGTCGGTGACATCGGCGCACAGCACGTCGCCAGTCAGTACGTTGCCTGCCGAGTCCTTTTCCGAGGTTTCCCACAGTGCATTCCAGGCACCAAGATCGTTCCAGCGTGCATCCAGCGGCACCACGACGGCGTCCCTGGTCTTCTCCATCACGGCATAGTCGATGGATTCACTGCGGCATGCACTGAAAAGTGGCAATGGCACCCGCTTGAAGTCCACATCTTCTTCGATGCCGGCTACAGCGGTGCGGCAACTGGCCAGGATGTCGGGAGCATGCTGCGCAAGCTCTTCCAGATAGCGGCCCGCCTTGAACATGAACATGCCACTGTTCCAGTAGTAGTCGCCGCTGGCCAGATAGGCCTGAGCGGTTGCCAGATCGGGCTTCTCGACAAAACGCTGCACCGCGCAGCCATCCGCCGCCTCCGCCCCGACAGTGCTGCCGCGCAGGATATAGCCATAGCCTGTTTCCGCAGTGGCCGGCACTATGCCAAAGGTGACGAGCCGTCCCTGCGCCGCCAGTTGCGCGCCGCGCGCAATGGCCTGGCACAGCGCGTCGCTGTCCTGGATTGCATGATCGGCAGGCAGCACCAGCAGAATGTCGTCCGCATCCGCCAGCAACGCTGCCAGCGCCACTGCCGGCGCCGTGTTGCGCCCAATCGGCTCCAGCAGGATGGTGGCCTGTTCGATTCCGATGTCCCGCAATTGCTGGGCGGTCAGGAAGCGATGATCTTCATTGCAGATCACCATCGGTGCGCCGCGGTTGCCAAGGGATGCCAGGCGCAGCAGCGTGGCCTGAAAGAGCGTGCTGTCAGCTGCACTCTGGGCGCGACCGGTGGTCAGAGAAGCGAACTGTTTGGGGTAAAGTTGCCGGGAAACCGGCCACAGGCGCGAGCCCACGCCACCGGCCAGCACTACGGGAATTATCATCGTTGCGTCCTGTTTGCCACACGCGTCGGGCGACTCGCGCGAGGCGTCGTGGTCTGTTGAATCCGGCCCTTTCAAGGGTGCCACAGTGTGCCACAAACGCCCTGCAAGTGCCTGCCGCCCCCAGTGTGCTGTGCAAAATTTTATCGATTATTTCCATTTCCCACGATAACATCGCGGCCTTTGAGAAAGGGGGCTACTGCCTTCACGCTATTTCGATGTCTATCGCTGCGAACACTCACTCTATGAATGGCCATATCCGCAAGAACTCCTACACACGCGAAGAACTGCTGGAATGTGGCTACGGCCGCATGTTCGGCCCCGGGAATGCACGCCTTCCCGTGGGCAACATGCTGATGCTGGACCGCATTGTCGAAATCAATGACACCGGCGGCGCGCATGGCAAAGGGGAGATCATCGCGGAACTGGATATCCACCCGGACCTGTGGTTCTTCGCCTGTCATTTCCCCGAAGACCCTGTCATGCCGGGCTGTCTCGGCCTGGACGCCATGTGGCAACTGGTCGGCTTCTTCCTGGGCTGGCGCGGCAATCTCGGCAAAGGGCGCGCGCTGGGCGCTGGCGAAGTCAAATTCAGCGGCGAAATTCTTCCAACCCACCGCAAAGTCGTCTATCAGCTTTCATTGTCGCGCGTGATAGAACGAAAGTTGGTGATGGGAATCGCGGATGGTACAGTGTCCGTGGACGGCAAGGAGATCTACGTCACCAATGGGCTCAAAGTAGGCCTGTTCACCCCGGAAAGCAGATTCTGATCGCATTCCAACGTTTTCTTCAGAGGTTTTTATGAGACGCGTAGTTGTCACCGGTATCGGTATTGTTTCTTGTCTGGGCAGCGACAAGCAGACCGTATTGGAATCCCTTCAGCTCGGACGCAGCGGTATCCGCTTCCGCCCCGAATACAAGGAGATGGGACTGCGCAGTCATATTGCCGGCTGGATAGATCTCGACCTGCCCTCGCTTATCGACCGCAAGATTCTGCGCTTCATGGGCGATGCCGCCGCGTTCGGCTACCTGTCCATGGAGCAGGCCATCAAGGATTCCGGCCTCAAGGACGAAGAAGTGTCCAATATCCGTACCGGCATCATCATGGGCGCCGGCGGCTCGTCTTCGGCTGACCAGGTGGAAGCGGCCGACATCCTGCGCACGCAGGGCGTCCGCAAGATCGGCCCGTATCGCGTTACTCGCACCATGGGCAGCACTGTCTCTGCATGTCTGGCCACGCCGTTCAGGATCAAGGGCGTCAACTACTCCATCTCGTCCGCCTGCGCCACCAGCGCCCATTGCATCGGCAACGCGGTGGAACTGATTCAACTGAACAAGCAGGACGTGATCTTTGCGGGCGGTGGCGAGGCCGAGCACTGGTCCCTGACCAACATGTTTGATGCCATGGGCGCACTGTCCACCAAGTACAATGACACGCCGGACAAGGCCTCCCGCGCATTTGACCAGGATCGCGACGGCTTCGTGATTGCCGGCGGCGGTGCCGTGCTGGTCATCGAGGCGCTGGATCACGCCCTCAAGCGCGGCGCCAAGATTTATGCGGAGATTACCGGCTACGGCGCCACCTCGGACGGCTATGACATGGTCGCCCCCTGCGGTGAAGGCGGCGTGCGCGCGATGAACATGGCCTGCGCCACGGCCAGCGGTCCGATCGACTACATCAACATGCACGGCACCAGCACGCCGGCCGGCGATGTGTCGGAACTGCGCGCCATCCGCGAAGCCTTCGGCGAGCAGCGCCCGCTCATCAACTCCACAAAATCACTGAGCGGACACTCCCTCGGCGCCGCCGGTGCCCAGGAGGCGATCTACAGCCTGCTGATGATGGAGAACAACTTCGTGTGTGCTGCCGCGAACATCGAGAATCTTGATCCGGAAGCAGAAGGTCTGAATATT
>CAYWMC010000256.1:0-4036 GCA_964459345.1 uncultured Klebsiella sp.
CTGTCGATCTGTACGTGGGCGGTGTCGAGCACGCGGTGCTGCACCTGCTGTACTCCCGTTTCTGGCACAAGGTGCTGTTCGACTGCGGACTGGTCTCTACCCGCGAACCGTTCAAGAAGCTGTTCAATCAGGGCATGATCCTGGGCATCAGTCATCGGGACGAGAACGGCCGCTTCTATGCGCCGGGCGATGTCGAGTACCGCGACGGCAAGCCCTACGCAAAGGGGACGCAGACGCTGCTCAGCGCCCGCGAAGAGAAGATGTCCAAGTCACGTCTGAATGTGGTGAATCCGGATGATGTGGTGGCCGAGTATGGCGCCGACTCCCTGCGTCTGTACGAAATGTTCATGGGCCCGCTGGAGGCTGTGAAGCCCTGGCAGACCAATGGCGTGAAAGGCGTCTACGGTTTTCTGGACCGGGCCTGGTCTCTGCTGATCGATCCGGACACGGAGACACTGTCGTCCATGCTCAGCGACGAACCCGAGTCCGCAGCCAGCGACGAACTGCGCCGCGAGATCAACATCACCGTGCACAAGGTGACCGCTGACATCGAGGCGCTGCGTTTCAATACCTCCATCGCCAAGATGATGGAGTTCGTGAATCTGGCGAAGAAGCAGGAGCGCCTGCCGCGCGCGATTGCCGAGAAGTTCGTGCTGGTGCTGTCGCCGTTTGCGCCGCATATCGCCGAAGAGTTGTGGAAGCGTCTGGGTCACCCCGAATCACTGGCCTATCATCCGTGGCCCAAGGCTGACCCGGACTGGCTGCAATCCGATGACGTTGTCATGACGGTGCACATCAACGGCAAGCGCCGCGCGGAACTGCAGGTGGCGCGCACACTGTCGCAGGCACAGGTGGAAGACATCGCCCGCAAGGCACCTGGAGTCGCCGACAAGCTGGAAGGTGTGGCCGTGAAGAAAGTGATTTTCGTGGCCGGCAAACTGGTGAACTTCATCGTCTGACAATGTCGCAGGGGGCTTTCGCGCGATCCTTCGGAATCCGTCAGTGATTCCTCCGATTCGCGGAAGCCGCCCCCGATTCCGTGTGCTTAAATGCGGCCAGTTGTCAGTTTCCCGTGGACCGTGTGCAGGGATGTCGTGGGTTTTATGAATACTCGAAATTTTCGCTTGTCGCTTCTGCTTGGCTGTTTCTGCATGGGCAGTGTGTTGTTTTCCGGTTCGGTGCTGGCGCAGCGGGGCACTGACTTCGCGCTGCTGGATCAGGACGGGCGCTTTCATCAACTGAGCCGCTACAACGAGTCAGAAGCGGTAGTGGTGTATGTGCAAGGCCTCAACGACGCCATCTCTTCCCAGGGTTACCCACTGCTGCAGGACCTGCAAACCCGCTATGCCGGACAGGGTGTGGTGTTCTTCATGCTCAACGCGGCACGGGACAGCACACGGGAAGCCGTGCAGGCGGAGCTGGCGCAGCACGGTCTGGATATTCCAGTGCTGCTGGATACCGCGCAGCTGGTGGCTCGCTCTCTGGGCGTGAAGACCACGGCCGAAGCCTTCATTCTTGACCCATCCTCCCATGGCATTCTCTACCGCGGCCCGCTGGACAGTCGTATTGCGGTCGAGGGCGCTGACCCGCAATTGCCAGTGCCCTATCTCGAAAGCGCTCTGAAAGCAGTGCTCGCCAATGTCGATGCCGAGGAAGAGCCGCAGTGGCCGGCCGTCGCCGGGACGCCGGTGGACTATGACTATGTCACGCGCTTCGGTGACCGCCAGATTTCCTACCAGGACGAGATCGTGCCCATCGTGCAGAAGCGTTGCACCGTCTGTCATGTGGAAGACGGCCTGGCGCCCTGGGCCATGGTCAGCCACCGCATGATGCAGGGCTGGAGTCCCATGATTCGCGAAGTGCTCATCACGCGCCGCATGCCGCCGGGCCAGATTGATACCCAGGTGGGAGAGTGGGGTGACATTCACACGATTACGGACGATGAACTCATCACCCTCGTGCACTGGATCGATTCCGGCGCCCGCCGCGAAGGCGAGGACGACCCGCTGACCGTGCCCGCAACTGCTGCGCCGGAGTGGGCTCTGGGCGAGCCGGACCTGATCATTGATGTGCCGGAGGAACTCGTGCCGGCGACGGGCATGGTGGACTTCAGGATCAAGCGCGCCGACCTGGCGTTGACGGAGGATCGCTGGATTCAGGCCGTCGCCTATGACGTGGGCGAGCGCTCTGTGCTGCACAGCCTGCTGGTGCATGCGGTGGACCCGACGATCACGGAGAAGAACCCTGCCGACCTGATCGATCCCGACAACGCCGAATTCATCAGCCTGTATGTGCCGGGACGTACTCAGGAAGTGTTCGCGCCAGACTCAGGCTTCCTGCTGCGCGCCGACCGGGACCTTTCCTTCAAGCTGCGTTACGTGACAGGGGGGCGTGAGCGCCTCGACAAGACACGCATCGGGCTGTACTTCCGGGACACGCCACCGGAGTTTGCAGTGCGCAATGTGATTACCCTGAACGAGGACTTCACCATCGCACCAGGGGCTGACAACCATGTTGAAAGCGCCAGCACGGAGACCTTTGCCGACGCGGTGTACGTGGAGAGTTTTGCGCCGCAGACCCATACCCGGGGCAAGAGCATGCGCATCGCGGCCGAGCTGGCCGATGGCACTGTGCAGCCATTGATCAATGTGGCCAATTACAATTTCAACTGGCAGATGAACTATCCGCTGCAGGAGCGACTGCTTCTGCCCGCCGGCGCAAGGCTGGTGACCGAGACGGTCTACGACAATTCCGCCGCGAATCCCCACAACGTGGACCCCGAGGCGGAAGTCACCGTAGGCGTCACCACCTACGACGAGATCCTGCATCACTACATCAGGATTCTCGAGAAGCGCCAGCCCTGACCTGCCCTATTCCCAGTCGCGCAGCAGTGTGCGCATGTCTCTGGTGTAGGGAATCGCGTAGTCGTGAGAGGCCACGATGACGCTGTCCGCTGTGCGGATCAGCTTGGCCGTGACGAAGACATTGCTGTCACCCACCGCATAAGTGCCCACCAGGACCACCTGTGCGTCGTGCTGTGTGCTGATGTCACTCACGGCGCGGGAGAGCAGAAACTCGCCTTCCGCCTGGCTGATGTAGACATTGTTGCGCAGCAGCATTTCCTTCACAGAGAAGCCGGCAGCCGTGAGCTGGGACACCAGCTGCTGCGAGGCTACCCGCCCGAAGGAGGACGATTGCGTAAGGTCGTCGATGCTCGCGAAGCTGGCCGCGATGATGTTGCCGCCGGGACTGATCTCGTCGCCCGCCATGCGAATCAGATTGTTCGCGGCAGCGCGGTTGGTGCTGATGATCTCGTCCATGCCTGTGTCATAGGCGCTGTTCATGCAGCCGGTGCCGAGCAGGGCCGCGCCAATCAGGAGGCTCGCCAGAAAGGTTCTCTTCATGATCAGTTGCTCCCTGCAGACACGACGTCGAACGTGCGGCCCGCGCCGCGGTACTGGGCGATGTCATCCGGATCGAAATAATAGATGCGGGTGCTGGCGTGGGCGATCTGCTGGGTGTCCATCACGCGGGTGGTGATGATGACTTCCGTCACCTCGGCCGACGTGTCCTTGTTGAACTTGTTCCAGAGGTCGCCTGCCAGGGCGATGGGAATCAGCACCAGTCCCTGATCTTCCCAGAACTGGGAATCATCGATGCCGGCCGCCATGGCGAAGAACGCGGTGATGGTGCCCGGGCGCAGAGGGAGTCTTTCACGCGACGCATGTTCCACCACCTGCACGTCGTACTCGACGGTGAACAGCGCGTTTTCCCGGCTCAGCATCACGGCAGCGCCGTTGTTGACCAGGCCGGTGACCAGCATGTTGTGCCAGGCACTCTGAAACTCGCCCGCATTGCGTGCCGGAGCGCCCAGATAGAGGCTCGGGGTGATGGTGCCATTGCCGTCGCCGAGGGCGGCGAGGATCTGCTCGGATTCATGACGGGCCAGCACATCCCAGTGACTGGCGGACTGCACTTTCTGTTGTTCGGCGCCGGGGAACATGGTGGCGCGGGGGTAGGGCAGATGATTGTTGCT
>CAYWMC010000257.1:0-4033 GCA_964459345.1 uncultured Klebsiella sp.
CCAATGCGGTGTTGCGTCTGATCCCCAGTCTGCTGCTGGAGCCGCACGAGTGGGAGGAAGGGCTGGCCATTCTGGATGCGTCCCTCGCTGCCATCCGGGTGGCAGCCACGCCTGCCGGCCGGGCTGCCTGAGAAAACACATGGTCCTCGGACGCAAGACGCCCTGGTGGAGTAAGATGGCCCGCGCGCAGGATTTCCCTGCCCTGGATTTCGCAGAAGGTGAGCATGCAGAACACAAAGATCGTGATGGCCAGACGGCCTGTTGGAGAACCGGATGACAGTTGTTTCAGTGCCGTGCACGAGGACGTGCCAGAGCTGGAGGAGGGCCAGATCCTGATCAAGGTGATCTGGCTGTCACTCGATCCTTACATGCGCGGACGCATGAACGATGTGAAGTCCTATGCCAAGCCTCTGCAGCCCGGCGACGTGATGCCGGGCGAGTCCGCAGGCGTGGTGCTGCAATCGCGTTCCGCGCGTTATGCGGTGGGCGATCACGTCACCATCCACCAGGGCTGGCAGAGCATGATCGTCGCTGATGATGCCGACCCGCGACTGATGAAGGTGGATCTTGCCAATGGCACGCTCTCTGCGCACCTCGGCGTCGTTGGCATGCCGGGTCGCACGGCCTATTTCGGGCTGCAGGAGCTGGGCAGGCCACAGGCGGGAGAAACACTGGTGGTGGCGGCGGCCTCCGGCGCCGTGGGCTCGGTGGTGGGGCAGATGGCAAAACTGCTCGGCTTGCGAGTGGTGGGCATCGCCGGCGGTGCCGACAAGTGCCGTTATGTGAAAGAAGAGCTTGGCTTCGACGAGTGCCTGGACTATCGCGAAGGCAATCTTGCCAGTGCACTGGCCGCCGCCTGCCCGCAAGGCATCGACATCTATTTCGAGAACGTGGGGGGCGATGTGACCCGTGCGGTCGGTCCGCTGCTCAACAAAGGGGCCAGGGTGCCCATCTGCGGGTATGTCTCCAATTACAATGACGACGACATCAGCAAATCAGCCCTGCCATTCCAGATTCTCAAGGAATTGCCGGAAGTGCCCGAGCATCGCTTTTTCCTGGTGAGCGAATGGTTCGAGCGCTGGCCGCAAGCCACCCGGCAGCTGGGGCAGTGGGTGAAGGAAGGGCGCATCAAGTATCGCGAGTCGGTGGGCGAAGGGCTGGAAAAGGCGCCGGAGTATTTCCGCGGTCTGCTCCGCGGGCGCAACTTCGGCAAACAACTGGTCAAGGTGGCAGACGAGTAAAGCGCGCGAGGCAGCGGGCAGGCCTTAAGCCTGTTCCACTGCCACGGGCATCAGATGCACGAGATCGCCGCGCAGACGCACGTCCAGCGTCTGCCCTTCCGTGACGGCATAGCGCTGGGCCACATGGCGCGGCACGTTCATCGTCAACAGATCATTGCTGGCCTGCAGCGTCACCCGGAATTGTTCTCCAAGCGAGAGCATGCGGGTGACGCGCACCGTCACCAGATTGTCCAGCGGCAGCAGCATGCCCGGATTGACATTCACCAGCATCACCCCAGTGCTTGGCACTGCCCAGGCCACGCGCTCGCCCACGGCGAAGCGCTCCTGTTTCTGTATGCGCAGCGGCTGACCCTGCCATTCCAGAATGCTGTGCTCGCTGCCATGTTCCCGCACCGTGCCAGTGAACAGATTGCGCATGCCCAGCAGCCGGGCCACTTCGGCATTGGCGGGGGCACGCAGCAGCTGATCCGGGGTGTCGGTCTGCAGGATGGTGCCGCGATTCAGAATGCACATTCTGTCGGCCAGAAGCGTGGCCTCATCAAGATCGTGAGTGACCAGTATCACGGGCATGCGCAGCTCCTCGCGCAGTTCCGCCAGCTCGTAATAAAGCGCCTCGCGCGTGGCGCGATCCACGGCCGAGAAGGGCTCGTCCAGCAACAGTATCTTCGGTTCCCGCGCCAGCGCCCTGGCCACGGCCACGCGCTGCTGCTGTCCACCGGAAAGCTGCCTGGGCAGACGCTGCTCCAGGCCATGCAGATGCATGCGCTCAAGCCAGCGGCGTGCCCGTTGCTGGCGCTCGGCGACGGGCACGTCCAGCATCGCGGCAGCGATATTGTCCAGGGCACTCAGATGCGGAAACAGGGCAAAACTCTGGAACACCATGCCGATGCGCCGCTCCTGCGTGGGCAGGCTCAGTCTGCTGGTGCTGTCGAACCAGGTCACCGTGTCGCAATGAATGCTGCCCTGAGCCGGCTGGTGCAGACCGGCGATGCTGCGCAGCAGGGTGGTCTTGCCACTGCCGGAGGGGCCCACCAGCGCCAGCACTTCGCCCGGCGCACAGTGCAGGTCTGCGTGCAGGGGGATCGCGCCATCCTGACGCAGGCTCAGCTGGAGTCCTTCACGCATGCTGCGGCCTCGCATTCATGCGCGCGGTGGCGAAATAGGACAGGCTGATGGCGGCCAGCGAGATGATCAGCAGCACCGCCGACATCAGGCCGGCGGCCTGATTGTCGAAGGCCTGCACGCGGTCATAGATGGAAATGGCGATCGTGCGGGTCTCGCCCGGAATGCTGCCACCAACCATCAGCACCACCCCGAATTCCCCCAAGGTATGGGCAAAGGTCAGCACCAGCGCAGACAGGATGCCGGGCCAGGCCAGCGGCAACTCGATGCGGGTGAGAATCTGCCAGGGTGACAGACCGCAGCAGCGGCCAGCCTCGCGCACTTCCGGCGGGATCGCCTCGAACGCCCGCTGCATGGGCTGGATGGCGAAGGGCAGGTTGAAGATGATGGAGGCCACCAGCAGTCCGGAGAACGAGAAGGTCAGTTGTTGCCCGAACAAGGCTTCCCATGCGCGGCCCACCGGCGAATTGGCGCCCATCGCCACCAGCAGATAGAAGCCCAGAACCGTGGGCGGCAGCACCAGAGGCAGGGCGACGAGAGCCTCCAGCACACTTTTGCTGCGCATCGGCGTCCAGGCAAGGCGCCTTCCCATCCAGATGCCGACGGGCAGCAGGATCAGCATGGTCCAGAAAGACAGCTGCAGGGAAAGCAGCAGGGCGGTCCAATCCACGGCTTACTCCTCCCCAGGCAGGCTGAAGCCGTAGCGGCGCATGATGCTGCGTGCGGGCGCCTGCTGCAGATATGTGTAGAAGGCTTCCGCGGCGGGTGTTGCCGAGCGCAGCAGCACCATGCGCTGGCGCAGCGGCGTGTGCCAGTCTTCCGGGATGAGCGCAGAGCTCCCCTGGCTGGACACGTTGGGGGCGAGCGCCAGGGAGTAGGCAATGATGCCGCCCTGGGCATTGCCGGAGGCGGCGAACTGCGCGGCTTGCGACACATTCTCGCCCAGCACCAGGGTGCCCTGCAGGGCGTCCCAGAGTCCGGCGTGGCGCAGAGCCTCTTCGGCGCGGGCGCCATAGGGGGCGTGTTCCGGATTGGCGATGGCGAAGCGGCGAATCTGCCCCTTGGCCAAGGCGTCGCGCAATCCGTCCAGCTTAGAGTCAACCTGCAGGGGCGAGCCCTTGGGCGCCAGCAACGCCAGGCGTCCGATGGCATAGAGCGCACCTTCGTCCTGGCTCAGGCCCTGCGCAGCGAGCTGGGCAACAAAGGATTCGTCGGCCGAGAGAAACATCTGAAACGGGGCGCCTTCGACAATCTGGCGATACAGATTCCCCGACGAACCAAACACCAGTTGCACGTGCTGGCCGGTCTGCGCGGTGAACTGCGCCTGCACTTCTTCCAGCGCGAACTGCAAGTCTGAGGCGGCAGCGACGGTGGCCACCTGCGCCTGTGCCGCGGCAGGCAGCAGACAGACGAGCAGCAGGGCGCGCAGCGGGCGTAGAATGCGGGGCAGCAACATCGTGGGGGGCTCCAGCGGGGGCCGTTGAACATGCGCTGTATCATTTCATATACAGCGAGGAGCCGTCCAGCCTGCAGACACAGGCCCGCGGCAAGGGAGGCACAATGACAACGAATCTGTTCGATCTGACAGGCAAGGTGGCGCTGATCACAGGCTCGACAAAGGGCATCGGCCGCGCGATTGCCGGGCGCATGGCGCAGGCCGGGGCGCGGGT
>CAYWMC010000258.1:0-3963 GCA_964459345.1 uncultured Klebsiella sp.
GATCGATCAGCGTGGCGACGCTCTGCTGACGCTCGCGCAACACCTGCAGATCGCGCAGCGGGCGATGCAGCCAGCGGTTGAGCAGCCTGCCGCCCATGGGAGTGGCAGTGTGGTCGAGCACGGACATGAGCGTATTTTCGGTGCCACCGCCCAGATTGCGGTCCAGCTCCAGATTGCGGCGACTGGCGGCATCCAGTATCAGGCTGTCGGCAGGCTGTTCCAGCTGCAGGCCCTGGATATGGGGCAGCTGCGAGCGCTGTGTCTCGCGGGCATAGGCCAGCAGGCAACCGGCGGCCTGCAGCGCCTGGTCAAGATCTTCGCAGCCGAAGCCCAGCAGGTTGCGGGTGCCGAAATGCTGATTCAGCGCGCGGCGGCTGCTTTCCAGGTCGAACTCCCACACCGGGCGGCGGCGGGCACCACGGCGGGATTCCGGCGCCTGCAGGGCAGGGATCTCCTCGTTGAGCAACAGCTCGGAAGGGCGCACGCGCTCGATCTCGGCCAGCATGCCCTGGGCGCTGGCCACTTCACTGAGCACGAAGCGGCCGCTGGCGATGTCCATCCAGGCCAGGCCGAAGTGCGCGGTGTGGGGGTCGGCTGAGTGAGTGCAAGTAATGGCCATGAGAATGCTGTCGCTGCGCTCGCCCAGCAGGGCTTCGTCCGACAGAGTGCCCGGCGTGATGATGCGCACCACTTGCCGTTCCACCGGGCCCTTGCTGGTGGCCGGGTCGCCGATCTGTTCGCAGATGGCTACCGACACACCGGCTTCCACCAGCCGCGCCAGATAACGGTCGGCGGCGTGATAGGGGATGCCACACATGGGGATGTCGACGCCATCGGACTTGCCGCGGGCGGTCAGGGTAATGTCGAGAATCTTCGAGGCCTGGCGGGCGTCCTCATAGAACAGCTCGTAGAAGTCGCCCATGCGGTAAAACAGCAGCTCGTTGCGGTGCTGTGCCTTCAGACGCAGGTATTGCTGCATCATGGGGGTGTGGGTGGCAACAGAGTCCATGTGTGTCTGAGTATTCCGTTGTGAGTGCGCTGTCGCTGGCGCGGGCGAGTGGCGCAGGGTAGCAAACCTGCCGGGCGCAGAACAGCCGCGTGCGCACCGGTGCAGCGCAGCAGTGGCGAGAATTCAGTAAGTATCCTCGATGTAGCGTCCTGCCTTCTTCAGCATTGCCACACTCAGATTCTGGCCAGCCAGCATCTCGTCCAGCACCACAGCGACATCCCCCGCCATACGCCGCCCTCCGCACACCAGAATCTGCGCCTGGCTGGCAAGAAGAGCGAGAATCAGCACTCGTTCCTCCCTCACCGTGTCCTGCACATAGGCGGGCTCAGGACAGCGCGAAAAGGCCGTATGCAGCCCGCTCAGGCGCTGGTCGGCCAGCCACTCCCGCAACTGGTGTTCGTACAGGAAGTCGGATTGCGCGAGACGTCCGCCCCAGAAAAGATGCATCGGGCGTCGTGATTTGTTGGCGCGGATGAAGCCTGCCAGCGGGCCGATGCCAGTGCCTGCGCCGATCAGGATGACGGGCGCCTTGCCACCGGCTGGCTGAAAGCGCGGATTCTTCTGGATGAAGCCGTCGGCGCAATCGCCAATGGCCATATCGCAGAGGAAGGTCGAGCACACGCCGTGTTCCTGGCGCTTCACACAGATTTCCAGAACCCCGTCCCTGCTCGCGCTGGCGAGGGAGTAGAAGCGCGCAATGTCGCTGCCAGGCGGCAGGATGCCCACCAGGTCCCCGGCCACGAACGAGG
Organism: uncultured Klebsiella sp.; assembly: GCA_964459345.1. GTDB lineage: Bacteria > Pseudomonadota > Gammaproteobacteria > Pseudomonadales > Pseudohongiellaceae > UBA5078. The sequence goes on from CAYWMC010000258.1 coordinate 1,759, forward strand.
GCAGTGACCTGTGGGGCGGAGCAGCCTTGAAGCGCAGGATACTGGTGGGGGCGTTGACCGCGCTGCCATAGTCTTCGCGCTCGGCCAGTTGCAATGGTCGCGTGGCATGGCGCATGGGCGTGTAGTGCAGGTCCAGTGGCACGGCGATCGCGGTGCCCAGTGCCGTGCACCAGCGCTCGAAGGTCTGGGCGGACTGGCGGTCGACATAGTCCGTGGCGAGAATCCGGGGCCATTGGCGGGCTTCCAGCGCCACGGCAACCTGGTCGGCAAAGGCACAGAAGTTGTCGAACTGGCGGTCGCCGAAGCCCAGCACGGCCCAGGGCAGGGGGTTGGTCCCCGGCGCTGTCGCCAGCCTGTGCAGAAACTGGCTTGCCGACGCTGGCGCATCGCCGTCGCCATAGGTGGAGGTGAGGATCAGCAAGCGCCGGGCGTTGGGGTAGCGTCCTCGCCACTGGTTCAGCGGCGCCACGTGCACCTGGCATCCCGCGGCTTGCAGACCTTCGAACAGCGTCTTCGCGAATCCCCAGGTGGTATTGGTCTCGGAGCCTACCAGCAGCAGTGTGTCGGCGGCGCCGGCTCCGACATTGCCTGGCAGACGCGGCATGGCGCGACGCCGTTGCCACCAGATCACCACGCCGGTGACTGCCAGCACCGGCACTGTCAGAGCGCCTAGCCCCAGCAGGAGTCCCACCCACCACGAGGCTTCTCCGGTGTGCAGCTCCATGATGAACGTCTGCACCGTCGCGGCGCTGCCATAGTCGGACCAAGCCAGCCACTGCCCGGTAGCCTGATCGACATAGCCTGACCCTTGATGGGTGCGCAGGGAATAGACATCGAGAGGGTCGTCGGGGAAGGGCATGATCAGCTGGTGCAAGTCCCGCAGATCCACGCTCTGCAAGGTCTGCAGGGAGCCGATCGGGGCCGGGGGAGTGCCCGCGACCTGCGCCGGAAACTCCGCTTCGAGTTCCTCGGCCTCTGTGAGCCACTCGAAGCGAATGGCGGACATCCACGCACCGCTCAGTGCAGAGATCAGAAGCGCCAGCACCGCGGCGCGGGCCAGCTCGGTATGCAGACGCTGGCTGCCGGAGCCGCGAATCGGTGCGAGCAGCTTGCGCCAGCCGCCGGCGCGGGAGGCCAGCAGGAAGGCGCCGGACAGGCACATCAGCACCATCAGCACGGCGCCGACGCCAGCCGTCGCGCGCCCGGGATCATCCAGCAGGAAGGCGCGGTGCAGGTCTTTCATCCACACGAAGAAAGGTACGGGTTCGTAAGGGGCGAGGCGGGTGCCCGTCAGTGGATCGACAAGGTCTGCGCCGGGACTGCCATCCAGGGAAAAGTACACCAGCACGGCGCCGGAGGGCAGACGCTCGATCTGCTCCGCGCCGGGGTAGGCTTGCAACACGCGCTCGGCAACCTGCGCCACATTGGCATCGCCCCGCGCCGGTACCGTGGCGGCCACGCGTTCCAGAGCGGGACTGAGTGAAAGTACGGCCCCGCTGGTAGCGAGAATCAGCAGCAACAGCCCGGCCAGCAGGCCCGGCAGCGAATGCAGGCGACGCAGCATGGCAGTCCTCTCTATACGCGAACCGTCACAGGGAATAGCTCAGTGCCTTGACATAGCCGCGCCCGGCGACAGGCGTCCCGGCACCCTGGGTGGTCAGTGGCACCTCGGCATCAATGCGGTTCTCGCGCTGATCTTCCACCGCGCTGTCCACGCGCACCAGGTAGCCGGCGTCGATCAGCGTGTCGTCGATCTCGACGGTGATGGTCAGGCTTTCGCCGCTGGTCACGCTGGCACCCGTCAGACCGTCATATTCGCTGCTCTTCGCGCCGCTGCCCCGAGCCCAGTCCAGCAGGTGCTTGTAATACTTGCTCTTGCCACCGGCGACCCACAGCGTGCGGGCGTACTTGCCACTGGCGTCGGTCAGGTAGATGGCCAGGTAGGCGCCGTCGCCGCGATAGGCATTGAGTTCGGTGGTGATAGTGACTTCGCGTGCCTGTGCAAGGCTGGAAAGTCCCAGGCCAAGGAGCAGGCCGGTGGTGGCGATCAATCTGTTCATCTGCATATCTGCGTTCCTGCCATGATTATCGTGAAGGATGTTGTGCGTCGTGGTGTTCCCGCCGTTCGTGTTCGTCGTCTTCCAGTTCCAGTTCGATCAGCGTCAGGGAGGCAGGGGCATAGGTGGCTTCGACGCGGCGCCCCTG
>CAYWMC010000259.1:0-3957 GCA_964459345.1 uncultured Klebsiella sp.
ACGGTGACCATCACATCGAACTTGTCCTTCAGCTCAACCAGTTCAAGAGGCTGCTGAACGATCATGCGCGCCACTTCTCGGCCGAAGAAATTGTCCAAGGTGCGCTTGTTGATAGTGATTGTGCCAGTTCCCTTGGTGAGGAACACACGTGCAGTCGCAGTCTTGCGTCGACCTGTACCGTAATATTGAGTCGTGGACATAGTGTATGAATAAACCTCGTTACAGTGTCAGCGCTTGGGGCTGTTGTGCAGTATGCGGATGCTCGTTGCCGGCATAGACCTTGAGCTTCTTGAACATTGCGCGACCCAGCGGAGTGCGCGGAAGCATGCCCTTGACTGCCAGCTTGATGACGCGCTCAGGCGCTCTGTCTACCAGCTTGCCGAATGCGATGGACTTCAGACCACCAGGAAATGCGGAGTGGGAATGGTAAATCTTGTCCTTAACCTTGTTGCCTGTAACCGCCACTTTCTCGGCATTGATGACGACGATGTAGTCACCAGTATCAACATGAGGAGTGTATTCAGGCTTGTGCTTACCACGCAGACGGCTTGCAATTTCTGCCGCCATGCGACCCAGGGTCTGCCCTTCGGCATCCAGAAGCAGCCAGTTGTGTTCAACATTCTGCGGTTTCGCAATAAAGGTCTTCATTTACTTTCACCAAAGGAGCATTGTCTTCAAGGAGCGCGAATACTACCGAAGCAACTTTAATTGTTCAAGCACTAAATCGCCGCAAGTTGCCGTGTTGCAGCGCCTTCAGGGCACAGCCTGCACTAGGGGCGATGTTCCCGAGCAAGGTAATCCTCGGACTGCATCTCCAGCAATCGGCTGCGAGTTCGTTCGAAAACGAAGGCCAGCCCACTTCCTTCATACAGCTCGGAAAGTTCCACCTGCGCCGAAACTATCAGTTTGACGTTGCGATCATAGAGCTCGTCCACGAGGCTGACGAAACGTCGTGCCATGTCGTCACTGTCGCCTTTGAGTTGAGGAATGTCACTGACCAGCACTGTGTGGTAGAGCCGGCCCAGCTCGATATAGTCATAGGCACTGCGCGGACCGCCACACAGATCCGCGAAATCAAACCAGATCACGTCATCAGACTGCGCACGCACGGGAATCTGCCGCCCGAGCACTTCGACGCTCGTTCCGGCCGCAATGCTGCCGTGCTCTGACATCAGGCGCCTGAAGCACTCTTGCATGGCTGCGTTGGCTTTGTCTCCCAACGGCCAATAGTAGATGCTCGCCTGCTGAAGACTTCGAAGTCGGTAATCAACGCCGGCGTCGAGATGCACCACGACAGTGTTTGCCTTCAACAATGCAATTGCGGGAAGGAAACGTTCTCGCTGCAAACCATTTTGATACAGGGAGCCGGGCTCGATGTTGGAGGTCGCCACCAGCACGACCCCCTCCTCCATCAGATGAGCCAACAGCCCCCCAAGAATCATCGCGTCGCCGATATCCGACACGAAAAATTCATCGAAGCAGAGCACTCTCGCTTCGGCAGCAATTGTGCGAGCCACTGATTCCAATGGATTTTTCTGCTTCTTCAGACTCTGAAGCTCGGCATGAACCCGCTGCATGAAGCGATGAAAGTGCGTTCTCATCTTGCGCTTGAGCGGCAAACTCTCGAAAAACACATCCATCATGTAGGTCTTGCCACGCCCGACGCCGCCGTAGACGTACAAGCCCTTGACTGGAGCCACGGCGCCGCGGCCGAGGGAAAGCTTCAGCCGACCCAGTCGCGTTGACTCCGCGCCTTCTCTGGCCAGCAGTTCATCGTAGAGACGCTGAAAATGGACAATAGCCCCGGCCTGTGCGGAATCTTCAAACAGAATGCCTTGCGCCACATCGCGCTCGTAACGCGCAGTCGGGGACATGGTAGTAGTTTGCAAGACTGGCATTGGCAACGATATCCGGCATGGAAGGGCTGCGCATTCTACGGCAAGCGGCCCCGGCCAGACCAGTCAACCCGGCAGTCTTTCCAGCACAGCAACCAGACCGGAGGCCGGAATCCCCTGACACTGTGACGTGGCTCAGGCTATACTTGCGCCACTTTGTATTTCCAACCCGTGCCAGGCACGGACCAGCAGCAGAGAGGCAATCTACAGTGATGGTATGGGTAATCGGCTTCATATGTCTGGCGACTGGCGCGGCCGCTGGGTATTTCCTGGCCAGTCGTATCAACGCCAGTCCGACGAAAATCTCCGAACTGGAGCAGCAGCTGCAGGATCTGCAGCGCAGCCATGCACGCTACAAGGACGAAGTCAGCGAACATTTCAGCACCACTGCCGATCTGGTACAGCAAATGACAGACAGTTACCGGGACGTCTATCAGCACCTTGCCAGTGGCGCGCAGGACCTGTGTTCAGGCGAAGTGGCCAGCCGGCTGCTGCCTGCTTCGTCCGATGGCCTGTTCAGTCGCGCCCTGAGTGTCGATGACGCCCATGTGCAGGCCCCGCGGGACTATGCCCCCAAGCAGACTCCGGGGCAGAGTGGTGCGCTGTCCGAAGGCTTCGGGCTCGAGAAGCTTCGGGAGTCCGACAAGGACTACCTGTAAGCGCCCGAGCAACACGACTCTCAAACTCCCTTTACTGACCCCCCGTTGAGCTGCAGCACTGAGTGCCGCGCAGTCAGCAACCCAGAACAGTGAACAACGATGACTGACTACAACCTGACGCACCTGAAACAACTTGAAGCTGAAAGCATTCATATCATTCGCGAAGTCGCGGCTGAGTTCGACAATCCGGTCATGCTGTATTCAATCGGCAAGGATTCCGCCGTCATGCTGCACCTGGCCATGAAGGCCTTCTATCCCGGCAAGCCACCTTTTCCCCTGATGCACGTGGATACCACGTGGAAATTCCGCGAAATGATCGAGTTCCGCGACAAGCAGGTGAAAAAACTCGGCCTCGACCTGATCGTGCACATAAACCAGGAAGGTGTGGATGCCGGTATCGGTCCGTTCACCCATGGCAGCGAGAAGCATACCGACGTCATGAAGACGCAGGCGCTGCGTCAGGCACTGAGCAAGCACAAGTTCGATGCAGCGTTTGGCGGCGCCCGTCGTGACGAGGAAAAATCGCGGGCCAAAGAGCGCGTTTTCTCGTTCCGCGACAAGAATCATGGCTGGGACCCGAAGAATCAGCGCCCTGAATTGTGGAACATCTACAACTGCAAGGTGAACAAGGGCGAGAGCATCCGGGTTTTCCCTCTGTCCAACTGGACAGAGCTGGATATCTGGCAATACATCTATCTGAACAACATCGAGATCGTCCCGCTGTATTTTGCCAAGGAACGCCCGGTTGTGCGCATGGACGGCGTGGACATCATGGTGGATGACGACCGCATGCCTCTGGAAGGCAAAAAAGTCGAGCACAGGATGGTTCGTTTCCGCACGCTTGGCTGCTACCCCCTGACAGGCGCCGTAGAGTCCACTGCCACCACCTTGCCGGAAATCATTCAGGAAATGTTGCTGACGACTACCTCGGAAAGACAGGGCCGCCTGATCGACAGCGACAAGGCTGGCTCCATGGAAGACAAGAAGCGCAAAGGCTACTTCTGACTCTCTCTTCCCAATCACATTACGGCATGTACGCGAATACCAGGTTCTAAACTATGTCACATCAATCGGATCTCATCAGCACGGACATCAACGCTTACCTCGCGCAGCACGAGCGCAAGGAATTGCTGCGACTGCTCACCTGCGGCAGCGTCGTGCTTTCAGGCAACCAAGTACAATGTAAGTCTTCGTCTGAGTGAACCGAGCATGTATTGGATCGCCTGCTTGTGTCTGACTCTCTCTCTCTCTCTCTCTCTCTCTCTCTCCCCTTCTTTCACAGGTATCACGGCAGGTGGGTCTGGCAACAATCTCGTGTTCCAAGTGACGGCCCTCACTGCAGTGTCAGCGCCCGGCACAGACCGCTACTCCTACCCCACGCCGCCCGTTCTCTTCTCTGTCAC
>CAYWMC010000260.1:0-3954 GCA_964459345.1 uncultured Klebsiella sp.
GCAAAGTCCTCCACCCGTGCTATGTTCCAGCCCCATCCGCAGCAGCCATTTCCGGGGTCCGCACCTTGTCATTCTTCACCCGTTTTCCCTGCCATGCCGTCGTCACCGCGCTGGCCACACTTCTTCCTGCAAGTCTCCAGGCCCAGAATCCAGGCTATGAACAGTATTCCCAGTGGCTCAACGCCAGCATCGCCGCCAGCACGGTACCAGGCGTGGCGATGGCGGTGGTCAGTTCGCAGCAGGTGCTGGACATTCAGACCTGGGGGGTGCGTGCCATGGGCAGCCCGGAGCCGGTGGACGACCATACGCTGTTCCGCATCGCTTCCGTGTCCAAGACCTTCGCGGGTGCCGTGGCCGCCAAACTGGTCCATGATCAGAAACAGGACTGGGACACGCCGGTACTGACGATCCTGCCGCAGTACAGCATCGGCACCGAGGCTGCCAGCAGAACCATGACTCTCAAGCATGTGCTGAGCCATTCCACGGGCCTGATGCCCCATGCCTTCTCCAACATGCTTGATGCCGGGGTGGCCTACGACAAGATTCAGGAAAAATTCACGGAAATCCCCACCGTGTGCCCGCCGGGCCGCTGCTATGGCTATCAGAACGTGGTGTTCTCGCTGGTTTCCGATGTGGTGGAAGTCTCCGAACACATCCCCTACGACCAGTATGTGGAAGAGCGCCTGTTTGCGCCGCTGGGCATGACGCGCGCCTCCATGACGCTGGAAGACTATCTGGCCGACACCAATGTCAGCGCGCCCCATCAGCGCCGGGGCGAGCAATGGCAGACGGTCAGCACCAATGCCGCCTACTACAGTGTGGGGCCGGCAGCCGGGGTCAATGCGAGCCTGGACGACATGATTATCTGGGCGCAGGCCAATCTGGGCGCGTTTCCCGACGTGCTGCCGCCGGATGTGCTGGCGGCCCAGCATTCTCCCGTGGTGGAGACGCCCCGGGGCAATTACTTCAACCGCTGGCCGAATCTCGAGCATGCCTGGTACGGACTGGGCTGGCGCGTGTTCGACTACGCCGGGCAGCGGGTCATTCACCATGGCGGGGGCGTGCGCGGATTCCGCACCGAGCTGGTCCTGGTGCCGGCGCTGGATATCGCCATGATCGTGCTGTTCAACGCCGAGACGCCGCTGGCCAACGACGTTGTGCCCCATTTTCTCGACGCCATGCTTGTGGAAGGACTCGCCCCGCAATGAACCCAGTCATCGATCTGCTGAACGCCCATCGCAGCATTCGCAAATACACCTCGCAGCCCATTGCCGAAGACCTGCTCCATGCCATCGTGAGAGCCGGACAGTCCGCGGCGACCTCCAGTTTCCTGCAGGGCTGCACGGTGATCCGCGTGCGCAACCCGGACAGTCGCCACAGGCTGGCTGGCCTGGCAGGCAATCAGCCCTACGTGGAAGCCGCCACGGAATTTCTGGTGCTGTGCGCTGATCTCAAGCGCCCGGGCAATGCCTGCGCGCAGCTTGGCAAGGACTTCGCCGGTGACTGCACGGAGCACTTCATCATCGCGACTGTGGACGTAGCCCTGATGGCACAGACCATGGTGGTGGCCGCCGAGTCGGCCGGGCTGGGTATCTGCTATATCGGCGGGCTGCGCAACAATCCGCGGGAGGTATCCGATCTGCTGCAGCTGCCCCGGGGCGTGTATCCCGTGTTCGGTCTCTGTCTGGGCTATCCCGATCAGAACCCGGAGCGCAAGCCGCGCCTGCCGCTGGACGTGGTGCTCAAGGACGAGGTCTACAACGAGGAGGGCGATGCGCAGCGCATTGCCGCTTACGATGAACAGGTGCGGGAGTATTACCGGCAGCGCACAGGTGGCGGACACGGCCAGAGCTGGAGCGAACAGGTCGCCGGCCTGCTCAGCGAGAAGGCACGGCCGCATATGCGCGGCTTTCTGGCGGAGCAGGGCTTCACGCTGCGCTGACTGGCGCAGCAGTCACGTTTCTCACACGATGCGGGCACTGTGCAGCGCCGCGATCTGGGTGTCGGAATAGCCCAGGGACGCCAGGATGCTGTCCGTGTGCTCCCCCAGCGTCGGCGCCCTGCGCTCGATTGTCGCCGGCGTGCGTGACAGGGTCACCGGCGGTCGCATCACCGGTGCCGGCCTGCGCAGGCCCGGATAGTCCACGCGCTGCAGCAGTCCGGCAGCCGCCACATGGGGGTCGTCCAGCACGTCCTGGGGCGACATCACCGGGCCTGCCGGCAAGCGTGCTGCCTCCATTTCCTCCAGCACTTGCGCCGTGGTGCGTTCGGCACACCAGCGCGCCAGCCGGGCGCTGATCTCGGCGCCATGATTGCCGCGGCTGATGTCATCGCGAAAGCGCGGGTCTTGCAGCCAGTGGGGCTCGCCCATCAGGCCTGCCCAGCGCTCGAACAGCGGTCCTCCCACACTCTGCACCAGCACCCAGCCATCGCGGGTGCGGAAGGTGTCGGCCGGCGCGGATGTCTGCGAACGGTTCAGGGTGGCGGTGCGATTGACCTGCAGGGCGTCCTGCTCGATCACCGTGCCATTGGTCAGCGTCAGCGCCGTGTTGAACAGCGCGCCTTCCACCACTTGCCCCTGACCACTCTTCTGCCGTTCCAGCAGGGCAGCCAGAGTGCCGAAGGCGGCGAGGCTCGCGGTGCCATAGTCGACGAAAGGTGCATAGGACTTGGCCGGCTGTTCCGGCGTGCCGGACATGTACATGGCGCCGGACATGGCCTGGCCGAGGCCGTCGAAGCCGACGCGCGTGCTGTAGGGGCCGCCACTGCCAAAGGCCGAGACCAGCGTCAGAATGATGTCCGGCTTGATCTCTTTCAGGCTGGCGTAGTCCAGGCCCATGGCCTGCAGAGTGTCCGGCGGCAGATTGGCCACCACCACATCGGCCGTGGCCACCAGGCGGCTGACAATCTCGCGGCCTTCCGGATGCATCGGGTTGAGCGTCATGCCGCGCTTGTTGCGGCCCGTCTGCATGAACAGAGCCCCGTCACCCTGCGGCGTGATGGGCGACAGGTAGCGGTCCTCGCTGCCCTGCACGCGCTCGATGCGGATCACATCGGCGCCCAGATCCGCCAGCAGCGTGGCGCAGAACGGGCCGGCGATATAGCGCCCGAAATCCAGCACCCGAATTCCTTCCAGCACCTTGCTCATTCTGCTTTTCCCCCTGGTTGTGTGGCGCGACGGCGGCGGGATTCTAGCATGGCGATGCGCAGCGGCCGGCGCCGGTCAAGAATGAACGCCGTCACATTTCCGCAGCACTGGGCGGATGGGAAGAAAATTCTGTGAGCGGCTTAACACCGGTCGCGAGGCGGGACAGACATAATGCCTCCACGACAGCACTTGAAGGAGTCCCGACCATGAACGCCAACGTCCAAGACATTCGCAACATCCAGGCCTACCGCGAACTGGTGGTCATTCTGAAGAAACCCTATCAGGACGTCTGCCGCCACTGCGAAGGCAAGGGCAAACTGGCCAATGCGCAGATTTGTCTGATCTGCAAGGGCAGCGGTCATCGCTGGCTGAAACTGCTCTGAATCAGGCCCGCGAGGCCGCATCGCATTCCTGTCAATCGCACGGGGCATCCACTACAATCGGGCGCCAGACCACTCCGACAGAACAACAATGCGAATGACAGGAGCCTTGCCCATGACTTTCCCCCGTTCACTGCTGCTTGCCGGCCTGACCCTCTGGGTCACGGCCTGTGCCACTTCCGCCCAGAGCCAGTCCGAACAGCGTTACATCTACGCCCCCGAACGCAGCATCGACGGCGGCACAGGCATGTTCTACATGGGCCGGGAGACCTCCGGCGTCATGGGACATCTGGCCGCCGACTGGCTGGAGCGACCGACACGCACCCATGAGGAAATGCCCGACGCAGTAGTCGAGAACATGAGCCTCAAACCCACCGACGTGGTGGCCGACATCGGCGCCGGCTCGGGTTACTTCACCTTCCGGAT
>CAYWMC010000261.1:0-3953 GCA_964459345.1 uncultured Klebsiella sp.
AAGGCGCGCCAGAAACTCTATCGTGCGCTGCTCGCCAAGGGCTATCCTTCCGGCATGATCGCGAGTGCACTTCTTCGGCTATAATCCGGCCGAACCCACCGCGCCAGTGTGGACTCAGTGAGGACCAGCCGAATGTGCACTTCCGATCCACAGGTCGCCCCCCGCAGCACGCCCCTGCTACGCAGTCTCATCAGTCTTGCCATACTCGGCTTGTCCGTCAGCGCCCAGGCCGCCGATCTGCGCATCGCGCTTCAGGATGCTGAGACGGGCATGCCTCTGGAAGACGCGGTCGTCGAGGTGCTGCTTCCGGACGATCAACAGGCTGGGCATACCACTGCGGGGGAGTACAGCGTCGATCAGATCGACAAGGAGTTCGTGGCCAATGTCACGGTCGTCACCCGTGGCAGTGGCGTGCGCTTTCCCAACAGCGACGACATCCTGCACCATGTCTATTCCTTCTCGCCTGCCAAGGTCTTCGAGCTGCCACTTTATGGCAATGGCCAGAACGTCGACTATCAGCAGATGTTCGACGTGGCCGGCGTGGTGGAGATCGGCTGCAATATCCACGACTGGATGCTTGGTTATATCTATGTGGCTCAGACCAGCCTGGCGGTGAAGACTGACGCAGAAGGTCAGGCGCTGCTCAGTGGCATTCCGGCAGGGTCCTACAGCGTTCGCATCTGGCACTCCCGTGCGCCCGCCGAGTCAGCCGAGCTGGTGCAGACGCTGGTGTTCGACGACGCCACGCCAGCCACTTTGCGGATGGCCCTGACGCTGGAGCGGGATTCGCGGCTGCGCCGTGCGCCAAATGTCGCCCGCGACCGCTACCGATGAAGGCCGCCACGCCGTGAGCGGCTTCTTCGCCTTCCGCAGCTTCCGGACCCGTCTGCTGGTCTTCCTGCTGGCGCTCATGCTGCCGGTGCTGCTGGGCATCTATGTATTCGTGAACCGTGAGAACAACGCGTACACGGCCGACACCATCGACAGCTACCTGCAACTCGGGGCCGATGTCTTTGACTTCACCCGGGAAGAACACAAGAACACGCTGCTCACCATCACCAGCACCATGACCCGCGACTGGGGCTTCCGCAACGCCTTCGGCACGGGTGACCCGTTCACCATCATCGATGCCGCCGACAATATCCTCATGCGCTCCCTGGGCGCCGCCGACATGATGCTGATCGCCTCCATGGAAGGCGAGGTGATCATCGACACCCGCATGCAGGGCTTCGAGATGCTGGAAGGGGAATGGCGGGTGCTGATGGACACGGCGGCTGCCAGCGATGACGGCATCGGCGATGCCATCATCAACGTGCAGGGCGTGCCCTATCAGATTACGGTGATCCCGTTGTTTCTGCCGACGCCGGTGGCCTGGATATTCGGCGGCTTCCCGCTGGACAACCGTTTTGCTGCCACGGTGAAGCAGAGCATCGTGTCCGATGTCTCCATCGTGGAGTATGTGCAGGAAAGTGCGCCGGGTAGTGCCGCGCAGGTCAGCGTGATTTCTTCAACCCTGAGCAGCGACGACCAGCAGCGCCTGACGGCACAACTGCAACTGACGGGCATGACGTACACCGATACCCAGCGCATTGCCCTGGCCGACGGCGAGTACGGCACCTTGATGCGCCCGCTCTACGGCCAGCCCGGCGACACTCTGCAGATCGTCGCGGTCATCCAGAAGTCCTACAACGAGAACATCGAGAACCTTCAAGCCTTCCAGAACGTGCTGCTGCAGTTCTACATCGCCGTGCTTGCCGTCAGCCTGATCGCCGTGATTCTGCTGGCCCGCTCGGTCACCCGCCCGATTCTGGATCTGGCGCGCCGCGTGCGCCGCATAGAAGCGGGCGACTACGGCCAGGCGGTCCAGGTGACAGGGCAGGACGAGATCGGCCAGCTGGCCGGTTCCGTGAACAACATGGCGCTCGGGCTGGCTGAAAAGGAAAAGGTGCGGGACTTGCTGGGCAAGGTCGTCTCCCATGAGATCGCCGAAGAATTGCTGAGCAAGACCATTGCGCTTGGCGGCGAAGAGAAGATCGTCACTGTCCTGTTTTCGGACATCAAGGGCTTCACATCGCTGTGCGAGAACATGGCCCCCGAGGCCGTGCTGACGCTGCTCAACCGCTATCTGAGCGAGATCACCGAAGTGATCGAGGCCAATCGCGGCGTCGTCGACAAATACACCGGCGATTCAGTGATGGCCTTGTTCGGCGCGCCGCTGAACCGCCCCAACGATGCGCAGAATGCCATCGCCACCGTGCTCGCCATCCAGTCGACCATCGCCGCCTTGAACGCCACGAACCGCGCGGCGGGCATGCTGGAGATCGGCGCCGGCATCGGCGTGCACACAGGCCTGGTGGTGGCGGGCAATCTGGGCTCACAGAACCGGCTGAATTACACGGTGATCGGCGACTCGGTGAACCTGTCGGCCCGGCTGGAAGGGCTGACACGCAAGTATCACGTGCCGAATATCGTCAGCGACGCCACCCGTGCCGATGCTCCGGGCTTCGTTTACCGTGAACTCGATCTGGTGAGGGTGGCGGGCAAGAAGGAGCCCGTGCGCATCTTCGAAGTCGTGGGCAGGGAAGGCGAGGTGGATGCCGCGACGCAGAGTGCCGTGCAGGCGTTCGCGCAGATGCTGGTGCACTACCGGGCGCAGCAATGGGACGAGGCGCAGGCCATTCTCGAAGACTTGCTCGCTGCCCTCGCACCGGCTGCCAGAGACGCAAGTCTGTACGGCGTCTACTCCGAGCGCATCGCCCAGCTGCGGCAGACGACGCTGCCCGCCGACTGGGACGCCGTCTACACCTTCGACAAGAAATAGAGCGCTGTAAAAACAATAATTTCAAAGGGATACATCATGAAGTTGATCAAACCATTCAATGCATTGCGCCCCCTTCCAGAGCTGGCCGCGCGGGTCGCTGCGCCCCCTTACGATGTGTTGAACCGGGACGAAGCCTTCGCCATGGCCGCTGGCAATGAGTACAGCTTTCTGCGCATCAACAAGCCCGAGATCGACGTGGACCCGGCCATGGATGCCTATGACATGCGCGTCTACCAGCGTGGTGCCGAGAACCTGCAGCGCTTCATCGAACGCGGCATTCTGCGGCGCGACGCCCGCGCCACGTTCTATGTGTACAAACAGGTGATGGGCGAGCACGCGCAGATCGGCCTGGTGGCGGCGGCGTCCATCGCGGCGTACGAAGCCAACCTGATCAAGAAGCACGAGCTCACGCGTCCGGACAAGGAGGACGACCGCGTCAATCACATCAACACCCTCAACGCGCAGGTGGGGCCGGTGTTTCTGACTTACCGTGCCCGGCCCGAGATCGACGCCCTGATCGCAGGCGTTGTCGCGCAAGTGCCCGAGTACGATTTTGTGGCAGACGATGGCAATCGCCATGTGCTGTGGGTGGTGAAGGACGACGAGACGGTCAGGCGTATCCAGGAAGCCTTCGACAAGGTGGAGTGTCTGTATGTGGCCGACGGTCATCACCGCTCTGCCGCCGCCCAGCGCGTGAAGGAGCTGCGCCGTCAGGCAAGGCCTGCCAGCACGGGTGAGGAATCCTGGAATTTCTTCTCCACCGTCATCTTCCCGCACAACCAGATGCAGATCCTTGACTACAACCGCGTGGTGAAGGACCTGAACGGCCTGGACGACGACGAGTTTCTGGCCCGTCTCCAGCTGTGTTTCAAGGCGCGTTTCAGCAGCACGGGCGCGGTGAAGCCCAGGCACGAGCATGAATTCACCATGTATCTGGGGGGGCAGTGGTATGTGCTGGAAGCCCTGCAGGGCTTGTGGAACGAGAACGACCCAGTGAAGCGTCTGGACGTCAGCATCCTGCAGAACAATCTGCTGTCACCGCTGCTGGGCATCCACGATCCCCGGCGCGACAAGCGTATCGACTTCGTTGGCGGAATCCGGGGGCTGGAGGCGCTGGAGAAGAAGGTGGACT
>CAYWMC010000262.1:0-1593 GCA_964459345.1 uncultured Klebsiella sp.
ATTGCTCTTGTCAGCCAGCGTAATGTTGGCAATTCGCGTGCGCAGTTCAGCGAGCTTCTGAATACCTTCACGCATGAAGTCACCACGACGGAATACCCCGAAGTAGTTCTGCATGATTGTCTGCATCGCTGTACGAAGCTCAGCAACGCTCTCGCCTTTCGTTGTGTTGTTCAAACGATTGAGGCGGGTCAATGCCTGCTCAATATCTGACTCGGACGCTGAGCGCTGCTCGATGCCCTGTCGCAACATGCTTTCGATGTGCTTGCCCGCCGCGCGACCAAATACGACGAGGTCCAGCAAAGAGTTTCCGCCCAGACGATTGGCGCCATGCACAGACACGCAGGCTACTTCGCCAACTGCAAAGAGCCCTTCGATGATCTTGTCTTTGCCGTTGGCATCCTGTGTCAACGCCTGACCATTGATGTTGGTAGGTATGCCGCCCATCATGTAATGGCATGTCGGAACAACCGGAATTGGCTCTTTGACCGGGTCTACGTGCGCGAAAGTACGTGAAAGTTCCAGAATACCGGGCAATTTCGCATTCAATACTTTCTCGCCGAGGTGATCCAGCTTGAGCATGACGTGATCGCCCAGAGGGCCACAGCCGCGGCCTTCGATGATCTCAAGAATCATCGAGCGAGCGACAACGTCTCTGCCGGCGAGATCTTTCGCATTGGGCGCATAGCGCTCCATGAATCGCTCGCCATCCTTGTTGACAAGGTATCCACCTTCGCCACGGCATCCCTCTGTCACAAGTGTCCCTGCGCCATAGATGCCTGTGGGGTGGAACTGCCACATTTCGATGTCTTGAACCGGATAGCCTGCCCGCAATGCCATGCCAATGCCGTCACCAGTACAGATCATCGCATTGGTCGTGGAAGCATATATGCGCCCTGCTCCGCCGGTGGCAAATACGGTTGCTTTGGATTTGATGTAGACCGTCTCGCCTGTCTCGATGCAGATCGCTGTGACGCCTACGACAACGCCGTCCTGATTGCGAACCAGATCCGTGGCATACCATTCATTGAAGAACACCGTCTTGTTCTTGACGTTGCCCTGATAAAGCGTGTGCAAAAGCGCGTGGCCTGTGCGGTCGGCGGCGGCACAGGTGCGGGCAGCCTGACCGCCTTTCCCGAAGTCTTTCGATTGTCCACCGAACGGACGCTGATAAATCCGGCCGTTCTCAGTGCGGGAAAAAGGCAGGCCCATGTGTTCCAGCTCAAACACGGTTTGTGGACCTTCGCTGCACATATACTCGATGGCGTCCTGGTCCCCGATATAGTCAGAACCCTTGACGGTGTCGTACATGTGCCAGCGCCAGTCATCATTTGGATCCGCGCTCGCAATGGCGCACGTAATGCCACCCTGTGCGGACACTGTATGCGATCGAGTTGGAAACACTTTGCTGATCACTGCTGTCTTGTAGCCGGATTGCGACAATTGCAATGCGGCGCGCAATCCTGAGCCGCCACCACCCACTATCACTGCATCAAAAGAAAGAGTTCGTACGCCAGACATTTATAGTCCCCACAGAATCTGAATACCCCAGACGAGGTAAATGAACATCACGATGACGCAGGCAGATTGGAAGGC
>CAYWMC010000262.1:1693-3920 GCA_964459345.1 uncultured Klebsiella sp.
CCCGCTTCGACCAAAACTGGTGACATTTGTTACCACAGCCATACTCCTGACAAGACAATTGCGATGATTGACAAGACGACGACAAGCCTGGCTCCCGTCTGCGCTCCTGCGAGAGTTTCACCTATGCCCATATCCATCATCAGATGTTTGATGCCAGCTATGAAGTGGTACAGCAACCCGGACAGAACCGCCCAGATCAGCAACTTGGTCAGTGGCATGGTCATCCAGGTACCCACGCGCGCGAACCCTTCGCTTGATGACAGGGATTCGCTGAGCAACCACAACAGAACCGCTACGCCGGCGAAAATAAATACGCCTGAGATACGATGCAGAATCGAGGTGATGGCTGGAAGTGGCAATCGAATGGTCGAGAAATCGAGGTTCTTGGGTCGCTTGTCGTTCACAGAATCTACATTTCCATGAGGCCCGGACGGGCTTGATTAGATAATTTGGTCGACCACAAGTGGGCCGATCTGCTTGATTACACTTGCAATTCCTGCTTGCGTAACTTGGGCGGGGAGTATAGTCCCCTGGCAACGGGAATACAATAAAACCTCTGGCAAATGCATGCTTTGTGACAATTGATTGTCATTGTGTCTGGCGAGCGGCATTTGTCTTGACTCTCAAGCGCTTGGCATTGCTAAAATGCGGACGAAGCATTAATTCAGAATGCCGGAACCGGGTCTTGAAGAACTTGAGCCAGGTGCATGCGTCAACGTAATTTCCAACAGGCTTCATTCCCACAGGAACCAGTATTTCCAGGAGTTCTTAATGACCAAGAAAACCGCCACAATGTCTCTTGAAGGCGCCAAAGACAGCATTGAACTTCCTGTGCTGGAAGGCAGTATCGGCCCGAACGTCATCGATGTTGGCGGACTGACAGCAAAAGGTTATTTCACATATGACCCTGGCTTCATGTCGACGGCGTCATGCGAGTCCAGAATTACCTATATTGACGGCGATGAAGGGGTTTTGCTGCACCGGGGTTACCCAATTGAGCAGCTCGCAGAGAAGTCAGACTACCTTGAGACCTGTTTTCTGCTTCTTAATGGCGAATTGCCGAGCGCTGCTGAAAAGGCTCGCTTCGAGAACGACATTCGCTACCACACCATGGTTCACGAGCAACTTTGCCAGTTCTTCAAGGGATTCCCGATGGATGCCCACCCCATGGCGATCATGGTTGGTGTCGTTGGCGCCCTTTCCGCGTTCTATCATGATTCGCTCGACATCACGAAAGAAGAAGATCGCAGAATCTCGGCACACAGGTTGATTGCCAAAATGCCGACTATTGCCGCCATGTGCTACAAGCATGCAATAGGCCAGCCTTTCATGTATCCGCGTAACGACTTCGGCTTTGCTGAAAACTTCCTGCACATGATGTTCAGCACACCATGCGAAGCACCCAATGTCAGCCCTATCCTGGCAAAAGCAATGGATACTATTTTTCTTCTGCACGCAGATCATGAGCAGAATGCATCGACCTCCACCGTGCGACTTGCCGGCTCAACCGGCGCCAATCCATTCGCGTGTATTTCGGCAGGAATTGCCGCACTCTGGGGCCCGGCCCACGGCGGCGCCAACGAGGCAGTACTCAACATGCTGTTTGAAATCGGCGATGAGTCCCGAATAGAAGAGTTCATCAATCGGGCCAAAGACAAGAATGACCCGTTCAGGCTGATGGGCTTCGGTCACCGTGTTTACAAGAATTTTGACCCTCGGGCCAAAGTCATGCGCAAAATCTGTGACGAAGTGCTTGCAGACCTGGGCGTCGAGAATGACCCCCTGTTTCGAATTGCGCGCCGGCTGGAGAAAATCGCACTGGAAGATGAATATTTCATTGAGCGCAAACTGTACCCCAATGTGGACTTCTACTCGGGCATCATACTCAAGGCCATTGGTATTCCGACTTCCATGTTCACAGTGATATTTGCCGTGGGTAGAACGCCGGGATGGATATCGCACTGGAATGAGATGATCAGCAATTCCTACAAGATTGGACGTCCGCGTCAGTTGTACACTGGGCACGCCAAGAGAGATTACCCGGCCTGAGCCAAAAGTCGAAGTCAGTGCTGCACTGCTGGTGCGGCACTGACATCATTTGGCAAATATCGGAATGCGAATAGCTGAATTGAAAAGTATTGCGAAGAAATATGGTGGAGCCTATCGGGATCGAACCGATGACCTCAACGCTGCCAGCGTTGCGCTCTCCCAGCTGAGCTAAGACCCC
>CAYWMC010000263.1:0-3891 GCA_964459345.1 uncultured Klebsiella sp.
ATCGCGGCCAACGTTACTGCCGTGGCCATCACCATCGCGCCGCTGCCCCAGGCCTTCGCCAATCTCATCGACCGCTATCTGGTGATGTCCGAGCATCTTGGGCTGCGACCCATGCTGGTGCTGAACAAGACGGACATGCTCGAGGCCGTGCGCGATGCCGATCTGGAAACCATGCTGGCCAACTACGCGCGCATCGGCTACCCGGTGCTGAGAGTGTCCACCCACACCGGCGAGGGCATCCCCCATCTGAAGGAATTCCTGTCCACGCAGACGGTGGTGTTCGTGGGGCAGTCGGGGGTGGGGAAGTCGTCGCTGGTCAACGCCCTGCGCGGCTCACTGGTGACCGACAACGCGGCGGTGGGAGGCATGTCCACCGGCCACGAAAAAGGCACGCACACCACCACGGCAGCGCGGCTGTATCACATGCCGGGCAGTGGCGACCTGGTGGATTCACCGGGCATTCGGGAGTTCGGGCTCTGGAATCTGGAGCCCCAGATGGTGTTCGACGGCTTCGTGGAGTTTGGTCCCTATCAGGGCCGCTGCCGCTTCCGCGACTGCAAGCATCTGCAGGAACCGGGCTGTGCCTTGCGCCTGGCTGTGGAGGAGGGCCATATCAGCCCGGCGCGGCTGGCGAGTTACTTCTTTCTGCTGGGCACGCTGAACAGCTGAACCAGCGCTACTTCAGAATATCTGCACTTCGGGCGTGGAGGGCAGCAGCTCCTCGGCCAGCGTGCCGGCTTCGCGACCTGCCTCGGCCTGTGCTTCCACTTGTTCTTCCACCACCGAGTTCAACACCATGATCACGATGCGGCGGTTCGCCGGATTCAGCGGGTCTTCGGGGTTCAGGGGCACCGAGTCGCCCATGCCGATGATCTGGGCGATCTGCTGCGGCTGCAGGCCACCTTCCACCAGCGCACGGCGGGCGGCGTTGGCGCGATCGGTAGACAGCTCCCAGTTGGAGTAGGAGTCCTCATCGCCAAAGGGGGTGGCGTCGGTGTGGCCGAAGATGCTGATGCGGTTGGGCACGGCGCCGAAGATGCGCCCCATGGCCCACAGGATCTCCATGGCATAGGGCCGCAGACGGGTCTGAGCAGCGTCGAACAGCGCGCGGCCTTCGCGGTCGATGATCTGCACCATCAGGCCTTCATCCACCACTTCGAACGAGACGCTGTCGCGGAACCACTCGAAAGACTGGTTCAGGTTGATCTCGGCCTCGATGGCGCCCTGCACGCTTTCCAGCGCCTGCATCTGGCGCAGTCTGGCCAGTTCGGCGAATTCGGGGTTCTCCAGCTCCTGCTCGGAATCCAGCCGGGGCTCTTCGTCCTGGCGCACCAGCGACAGGTTCAGGCCCTGGTTGGTGACGTTCAGCGGACGGCCCTGCAGGTCGAGCACATAGGGCGTACCGCCGTCGCCCACGGCGCCGAGGTTGGTGGGGTCGGAGAAGTAACCGGCGATGGCCATCTTCTCGAGATTGGTGGTGGACTCAATCAGCCAGAGCACCAGAAAGAACGCCATCAGCGCCAGCGCAAAGTCGGCGAAGGCAATCTTCCAGGCGCCGCCATGGGCACCGCCCGCGACCTTCTTGACGCGTTTGATGACGATATTCTGTTCGGACTTTTCCACGTTCTGGCTCTTTGGATGGTCTGGCGATTGTCAGTGTTGCAGGTCAGCGACTGCGGACGTGGGTTTCCAGTTCCGAGAAGCTTGGCCTGTCGTGAGAGAACAGGGTCTTGCGGGCAAACTCCACGGCCATCTGGGGCGGCAGTCCGTTCGACGTGGCCACGATGGCAGCCTTCACGCAGTCGAACATCTTGATGTCTTCTTCGGCCACCGACTGCAGGCGCGTGCTCATGGGGCCGATGAAGCCGTAAGCCAGGAAGATACCCAGGAAGGTTCCCACCAGAGCAGCCGCCACGCTCTGGCCCAGCTCTTCGGGCGGACCGCCCAGCTTCTGCATCGTGATCACGATACCCAGTACCGCGGCCACGATCCCGAAGCCCGGCAGACCGTCGGCAATACGGTGAATGGCGTGGGAGGGCTCGCTCAACTCATGCAGCTGGGTCTCGATTTCCGAGTCCATCATGGCTTCGATTTCGTGGGGCGCCAGGTTGCTGGTGGTCAGGATGCGCAGGTTGTCGGCAATGAACTCCACCATGCGCTTGTCTTTCAGCAGCTTGGGGTAACGGGTGAAGATGCCGCTGTCGGCAGGGGATTCGATGTCGGCTTCCACGGCCATCATGCCTTCGCGGCGGGCCTTGTTGAAGATGTCATACAGCAGACCGAGCAGGTCCAGGTACAGCGAGGAATTCTTGTTCGAACCGAAGATGGCCCGGGGCAGCTGTTTGCCGGTGTCCTTCACCAGGTGCATGCTGTTGGCGATCAGGAAGGCACCGAATGCCGCGCCCACAATGATGATGACTTCGTTGGGCTGCCAGAGCAGACCCAGAACCCCGCCGTGCATGATGTAGCCGCCAGCCACACTGCCGCATACGACGGCGACTCCGATGAAAAACAGCATGTTGACCTTACCCTGAAAACCAATTGAGGAGCATCAGGCGGCTGCGCGCCAGCCTATTCTGCCTTTCCCTGTTGCCACACTATAGATCGGACACATTCCGGAAATCATTAGGACGATCCTGAAATTAAGCTGGATTGTGCACCACAACTTGTGTCAGTTCCGCCCCTTGGCTAAGCTTCGTCGCCTTTACGACACCAGATTTTGACCCGGATCATATGAACGACAAACTTTTCATCACGCTGCAGCACCTCGTGCCCCAGCACGCGCTGTCCCGCATGGCAGGCTGGGTGGCGAACAGTTCCTGGCCGGTGCTGCGCGACCCGTTCATCCAGTGGTTCGTGAAGCGCTATCAGGTGAACATGGCGGAAGCCTGCTGCAGCGACCCTCTTCAATACCGGACTTTCAACGAATTCTTTACACGGGCACTGAAAAACGATGCCCGTCCGATCGCGGCGGGTGACGATGTGATCGTCTGTCCGGCCGATGGCGCCATCAGTCAGCTGGGGCCGGTCACGCAGGATCGCGTGCTGCAGGCCAAGGGCCGCAGCTTCAGCCTGACTGCCTTGCTGGGGGGCGACCCGGCGCTGGCGGAGCAGTTCCAGGAAGGCAGTTTCATGACGGTGTATCTTTCGCCACGGGACTATCACCGGGTGCACATGCCGCTGGCCGGCACGCTGACGCGCATGATTCACGTGCCGGGCAAGCTGTTTTCAGTCAACCAGCTGACCAGTGAGAATGTGGACAGCCTGTTCGCGCGCAACGAGCGGGTGGTGTGCTGTTTCGACACCGACCAGGGCCCGATGGCACTGGTGCTGGTCGGCGCCATGATCGTGGCCAGTGTCGATACGGTCTGGGCCGGGCAGGTGTGTCCGGGCAGAACGCAGAGCATCGACGTGGACTACCGCGACCACGTGCCACCGATCCAGATCGGCAAGGGCGACGAGATGGGTCGCTTCAAACTGGGTTCCACCGTCATCGCCGTGTTCGGCCCTGGCATGGCGCGCCTGGCGGCCGAACTTTCTGCCGGCGATGCGGTGTGGATGGGTCAGCGCATTGGCACGCTGACGGGCGATCAGTCCAGATAGGAACAGCAGTAGTCAGTCACACTCAGCACCTTGATGCCGAAGGCGGCATTGGCGCCCACTTCAAAGCTCTCGCCGCCTTTCACCGTTTGCCACACGTCTGAACCCGGCAGCAGAATCTCCACAGTGCCGGACAGAATCTCCATGATCTCTTTCTTGCCGGTGGAGAATTTGTATTCGCCGGGCAGCATGATTCCCAGGGTTTTCTTCTCGCCGGACGCGAATTCCACCGTTCTGCTGGTGACTTTGCCGTCGAAATAGACATTCGCTGCTTTCACAACGGTGACGTTC
>CAYWMC010000264.1:0-2925 GCA_964459345.1 uncultured Klebsiella sp.
TCTGCCCGCCATCGCCGCCGTAAAAGCCGAGGCCACACTGTGATGCGTCCTGTTGATCTGACTACCCGCCTGCTGCAGACGCTCTTGCTCGCGTGCCTGCTGACCCTCGGAGCCGGCGTCACCGGCAGCCTCTCCCACAAGGCAGAGGCGGCGATTGACACGTTCGAGTTCGAAACCGACGAGCAGCAGCGGCGCTTTCGCCAGATGTCCAATGACTTCCGTTGTCCCATGTGCCAGAACACCAATCTGACCGGTTCGGGTGGTGGCGTGGCGGAAGACCTGCGCCGCGAGATCTACCTGATGATCATGGACGGCAAGACCGACTATGAAATTGAACAGTTCATGCTGGAGCGCTACGGGGACTTCATCTTCTACCGCCCCCGACTGATGACTGAAACCATCCTGCTGTGGTTCGGGCCTCTGGTGTTTCTGCTGCTGGGTGGCTGGATCATCGCGGGCATCATTCGCCGCGCCCGTCCTCAGGTACAGGAACAAGTGGTATTGAATGACGAGGAACAGGAACGCCTTCGCAAACTTCTGGACGGCGTCAAGCGCGAGTGAGGCAGGCGGCAGTCCGCAGGCACGCGCAACACTGACAAACACAACGACATCGAAACAACGCGGCAAAGACCCCAAGGGCATGCCAGCGTGTTCAGGGGGATAATTTGTTCTGGATCTATGCTGCTGCGCTGGCCGTTATTGCCGCGCTGTTCGTGCTGCTGCCCTTGTGGAATTTTCACCGTCGCGGGGTGCAGCAACTGGCCCAGCGCGAACATGCGAATCTGTTGATCTTCCAGGAACGCATCGCCGAACTCGAGGCCGAACTGGCCAATGGGACGCTGGAAGAAGAGAATTTCCAGGAACTCAAGCGCGAGCTGCAGCGCAGCCTGCTCAGCGATGTCAGCGCTGCCAAGGTCAAGGCCGCCACGACGGCTGCCGAGAAACCGCAATTCTTCACCCGTGCCCGGGTCATTCCTCTTGTCATGGTGGCGTTGATCGTCCCGACCAGCATCGGCCTGTATCAGCAATGGGGTTATCAGGACGAACTGGAACTGGCGACGCTGTTCGAGCGCACAGAGCAAGTCAGTGAGGATCCGCAGGAGATCCGCGATCTGATCTTCAGCATCGGTGCCCTCATCGAGCGGGACAACGAAAATGGCTGGGCGGTGTATCTGCTGGCACAGAATCTGGCCAATATCGGCATGTTTGCCGAGGCAGCCACTGCGTTGGAGCGAGCCGGCGCCCTGATCGAACAGCCTCAGGACAAGGTGTCAGTGCTGGGTCAGTACGCCTTCCTTGAATTCATGCTGGCCGACCAGGTAGTCACCGAGAAGGTTCAAAGCATCATCGATCAGGCCCAGCTGATTGACCCCAATCAGTTTCTGATACTGCAGGTGCAGGGGCTGGACGCCGAGCGCCGCCAGGACCACCAGGCAGCCATCACTTACTGGCGCCGTATTCTGCAGCAGACGCCTGCCGGGCCCGAGGCCGATCAGATTCAGGCGCGCATCGAGATCGCACAGCAGGCTCTTGCCGGCGGCTCACCGCAAGCCACGGAGCCGCCCGAGCCCAGTGGGGCACAGGTGCAGGTGCAGGTGTCCCTGGCCGAGGGCCTGACGCTGCCAGCCGGTACACGGGTGTTCGTGTCGGCACTGGATGTCAATGGTCGCGGTCAGCCACTGGCGGCCCGTGTGCTGAATGTGGAGGAATTGCCGGTCACTCTGACGCTGAGCGATGCGGATGCAGTGGGTCCGTTCAATATCTCCTCGGCGCAGACTCTCTACGTTGTGGCCACGGCGTCGTCCACTGGGACGGCAAATGTTCAGTCAGGGGACTATCAGGCGCGCTCGGAAGGTTTCGCCCGCACTGATGCTGCAGCGCCTGTTGCGCTGGTCATTGCCGATCGCGTGCCCTGAGGCACCACAGTTCGTCCGTACCACTTCGACTACAACAAGAAACGGAGGGTTGGCATGTTTGGAATCATGATGGACAAGCCGCTGAACATCGCGGACATTCTGGAATACGCGGCCACTTTCAATACCGATGCGCAAATAGTCACGCGGCAGGTGGAAGGCGGCATCCATCGCTACTCCTACAGCGATGCGCTGCGCAGGACGAAGAAGCTTGCCAATGCGCTGCGCAACCTGGGCGTGCACCAGGAGGACCGCGTCGCCACGCTGGCATGGAATACCTATCGCCATTTCGAGCTCTACTATGCCATCTCGGGCATGGGCGCCATCATCCACACCATCAACCCGCGTCTGTTTGCCGAACAGATCATCTACATCGTCAATCACGCCGAAGACAAATACCTGTTCGTGGACTTGACGTTTGTGCCGCTGCTGGAAGCCATCAAGGACCACATCACAGTGGTCAGAGGCATCGTGGTGATGACCGATGCCGCGCACATGCCACGCTCGCAGGCGCTGCCCAATCTCATTTGTTATGAAGACCTGATTGCCGACGAGTCCGAAGAGTTCGCCTGGCCCGAGTTCGATGAACGTACCGCGGCAGGCCTGTGCTACACCTCCGGCACGACAGGCAACCCGAAGGGCGTCTTGTACTCCCACCGCTCCACGGTGCTGCATGCGGTCTCGGCCTGCCGCTCCTCGGCGCTGAACCTTGGCCCGATGTCCCGCGTGCTGCCGGTTGTGCCCATGTTCCATGTCTGTGCCTGGGGAGTGCCCTACAGTGCGCCGATCGCCGGCGCCGGCATTGTGTTTCCGGGAGCCGGCATGGACGGAGCGTCGCTGTATGAGCTGATCGACGGCGAGAAGGCTACTTCCATGCTGGGCGTACCCACCGTCTGGCTCGGGCTGCTCAACTACATCGATTCCATCAAGGGCAATCTCGACAGTGTCGAGGATGTCGTGATCGTCGACGGTGAGGTCGTGATGGAGGGGCAGGAGTTGTTCGACTACGGGA
>CAYWMC010000264.1:2935-3883 GCA_964459345.1 uncultured Klebsiella sp.
TGATGGAAAAGTTCCAGGACGTGTATGGCGTTTTTCCAATTCACGCCTGGGGCATGACCGAAATGAGCCCCATGGGCAGTCTGTGCGCCCGTACCCCTTACCTTGCCCAGGCCGACAAGGAGGCCCGCGCGCGCATCCAGTCGAAGCAGGGCCGCGCCGTATTCGGCGTGGAGATGCGCATAGTCGATGATCAGGACCAGCCTTTGCCTCATGATGGCAAGACCTTCGGCAAGCTGATGGTGCGCGGCCCCTGGATCGCCAGTGGCTATTACAAGAATGATGATCGCTCGGCCTTCCGTGGCGGATGGTTTGATACGGGCGATGTGTCCACCATCGACCCGGCGGGATACATGCAGATCGTCGATCGCAGCAAGGATGTCATCAAGTCGGGCGGGGAGTGGATCAGTTCCATAGAGCTGGAAAATCACGCCGTGGGGCACCCCGCCGTCGCCGAGGCCTGCGTGGTTGGCATCGCGCACCCTCGTTGGGACGAGCGGCCGCTGCTGCTGATCGTGCGCAAGGCAGGCGCACAAGCGGGCGCAGAGGACATCCAGCGCTTTCTGGCCGACAAGGTGGCCAAGTGGTGGTTGCCCGACGATGTTGTATTCGTGGACGCGCTTCCCCATACTGCCACAGGCAAGCTTCTGAAGACTGAAGTGCGTGCCAAATTCGCAAATCACTACATGACGCAGTCCTGACATGACAGACACCAGCATCCACAGTTCGAATATTCACGATGGCAGCACCGCAAAAGCCCTGATTGACTCGTTCGGGCGGCGCGTGGACTACATTCGCCTGTCGGTTACTGACCGCTGCGATTTTCGCTGCGTGTACTGCATGACGGAAGAAATGACTTTCCTGCCCCGCGATCAGGTGCTGTCACTGGAAGAGCTTCACACTGTCGCCCAGGCCTTCACGGAACTGGGCGTGAACAAGATTCGTCTGACG
>CAYWMC010000265.1:0-1683 GCA_964459345.1 uncultured Klebsiella sp.
GGCTGAGTCTGGCCGACCGTCGCCCGCCAGGGATGGCGGGCGCCGAGCCTACAGGGACGTACTTGTGGCGTGTCGGACAGACTCAGCCCGTCCACCCACCTCTGGCAACAAAGCGTTCGCGGGCAAGCCCGCTCCTACACCGGGGCGCTGGCGTGCATCCGTATGTTGATCATGCGCAACGTCGCCTTCACCGCCGCCATCACCTGATTGGAATCCACCCCCCGCGTCTTCAGCTCCCGCTCGCCATCACTCCACGTGATGATGCACTCGGTCAGCGCGCTGGTATTGCCGCCGCGCGGGATATGCACTTCGTAGTCGATCAGGTCAGGCATCTTGAACTTGCGTGTCTTGAGGATGCGGCCAATGGCATCCATGAACGCCGCGAAGCCGCCGTTGCCGGCGCCGGAGCCACTGAATTCCCTGCCGTCGATGCTCAGGCGGATGCTCGCCGTGCTCTCCACATCCAGACCACTGTTGATGGAGCAGTTGAGCAGACGGACGTAATTGTATTCGCGGCTCTCCAGCACGTCGGCAATGATGAAGGGCAGATCGTCCACCGTGATGATCTGCTTGGAATCGCCCAGCTCCACCACCCGTTGCAGCACCTTGCGCTGATCCTCGGCACTGAGCGTCAGCCCCAGCTCTTCCAGATTGTTGGCCAGGGACGCCTTGCCGCTCATCTTGCCCAGGGCATACACACGTTTGCGGGCAAAGCGCTCGGGGCGCAGCGCGGTGATGTAGAGCCCCCCCTTCTGGTCGCCGTCGGCATGGATGCCGGCGGTCTGCGTGAAGACATCGGCACCGACGATGGGCGCGTTCGCCGCCACCCACTTGCCAGAGAAATTCTCCACCATGCGGCTGAGCAGGCCGATGCGCGTCTCGTCGATGGACAGCTGCATGCCCATCTTGTCCTTGAGCACCACGGCCACTTCCGCCAGCGACGCATTGCCGGCCCGCTCGCCCAGGCAGTTGATGGTGCAGTGGATGGTGTTGATGCCCGCCTGCACCGCCGCCATGACATTGGCCGTGGCCAGTCCGTAGTCGTTGTGAGGATGGAAGTCGAACGTCAGAGCGGGAAAGCGGGAGATCATGTCGGTCATGGCCCTGAACACTTCATCGGGGCTCATGACACCCAGCGTGTCGGGCAGCATGAAGTCCACGATGCCCAGTGTCTGCGTGCCTTCCAGCAGACCGAACACATAGGCCGGACTGTCCTTGTAGCCGTTGGACCAGTCCTCCAGATACATGTTCACCCGCAGGCCACGTTCGTGGGCATAGGCCACGGTGCGGCGGATGTCTTCGATGTGCTCGGCCAGTGTGCGGCCCAGCTGTTCGCGGCAGTGCTTCTCGCTGCCCTTGGCCAGCAGGTTGATGACGCGGCCACCGGCGCCGACCACCCAGTCCACGCTCAGGCGGTGATCCACGAAGCCCAGCACTTCCACCTTGTCCAGAAAGCCTTCCTTCGCCGCCCAGGCATTGATGTCCACCACCGCCTGCCGCTCGCCGTCGGACACCCGTGCAGAAGCCACTTCAATGCGATCCACCTTCAGCGACTGCAGCAGCGCGCGCGCAATGTTCAGCTTTTCCTTGGCGGCGAAGGAGACGCCCTGCGTCTGTTCGCCGTCGCGCAGCGTGGTGTCCAGCAGCCGGACGTGGCGTGGCTGGGAAGTCAGGGGCGTGTGC
>CAYWMC010000265.1:1783-3883 GCA_964459345.1 uncultured Klebsiella sp.
TGGCTTGAAAAGGGAGCCGATTCTAACAACTAAACACTGCGCCAGAAACCGCGAATTGCGTGGCCTGGCGGCCGGTCACTTCCCAAGCTGAGCGGAAACGCCGACAATGCGCTCATGTCTTTCACCTCGGGGTCGATGTAAACAGCATGAAAACACTGCTCCCACAATCCAGGATTCTGCCCATGACTGTGCGCCACACGCTGTCCGCCGCCCTGCTGGCGCTGTCCGGCCTCTGCGCCGTCGCCTCAGCCCAGGACGTGACATCGGAACGCCTCTGGCTGCCCGCCAGCGCCTCCAATCTGCGGCCTTTTCTGGTGATGGCCGTCAACAAGGTGAAGGAAGACCCGGCCTGCGTGGAGGTGCTGTATGCGCGCCTGAACGAGTACAGGACGATCTACGAAGAACCCACCTTCACCATCCTGTGCCAGAAGGACCCGAAGACCACCTTCAACCGCGTCGTCAAGATCACGGAAGTGGACCCGGAGTATTTCGCCAAGCTGCAGGCCGGTGCCAACGCAGCGTCCCAGGCGCAAAGCCTGAACCCGGAAATCGAAGCCTTGCGTCGACAGCTGATGGCCCCTGCCGGCGCCCAGGGCGGCACCCCGACAGATGCCCCCGCCGATGTGCCTGCCGAGGTGCCTGCCGCCGCTCCCGCGACCGCCCCCGTGGAGCCTGCCGCCACCACGAGCGCCCCGGTGGCTGCGCCGGTTGCTGAGCCCGCCGCCGACCACTGACCTGTCTCGTCGTTCATAACAATGACGTAACCGGGTATACTCCCCGCACTTTCAAGGCAGGAGCTACCAGGGGTAGGACTATGACAATACGGGTATGTGTTCCGAGGGAAATCCGCGCAGGCGAACAGCGCGTGGCATTGGTCCCGGACGTAGTGAAGAAATTGAGCGCAATGGGCGTGAGCGTCAGCCTCCAGAGCGGTGCCGGCGAGCTGGCAGGACACGGCGACAGCGACTACGCGGCCGACATCCTCAGCGATGAAGCCGCCCTCTACGGCAGTGCCGACATCCTGCTCACCGTCAATCCGCTGCAGGATGCCCAGATCGAAAAGCTCAAGGATGGCTCCATCCTGATTGGCTACCTGAACCCCTGGTCCGACCTCGCCCGCTTCAAGCGCCTGCAAGAGAAGAACATCAGCGCCTTCTCCATGGAAATGATCCCGCGCATCTCCCGCGCCCAAGCCATGGATGCGCTGTCCTCCCAGGCCTCCATCGCCGGCTACAAGGCCGTGCTCATCGCCAGCACCCTGCTCGGCAAGTTCTTCCCCATGCTCACCACTGCCGCCGGCACTGTGCGGCCCTCCAAGGTGCTGATCATCGGCGCCGGCGTGGCAGGGCTGCAGGCCATCGCCACGGCACGCCGTCTGGGTGCCATCGTGGAAGGCTATGACGTGCGCGCGGCAGTGAAGGACCAGGTGGAATCCCTCGGCGCGAAATTCGTCGACATCGACATCAAGGCCGAAGGCAGCGGCGGCTACGCCCGCGAGCTGACTGCCGAAGAGAAAGCCATGCAGCAGGCCATCCTGGCCAAGCACGTGGCGGCAGCCGATGTGCTGATCACCACCGCCGCCATCCCCGGCCGCCCCTCGCCGAAGATCATTACCCGCGAGATGGTGGAAGGCATGAAAGGGGGCTCCGTGATCGTGGACCTGGCCGCAGAAGGCGGCGGCAACTGCGAACTGACCCAGCCTGGCGAGACCATCCTGCACAATCGCGTGAAGATCTACGGCCCCATCAACGTGCCCAGCACCGTGAGCGGCCACGCCAGTGAGCTGTATGCCAAGAACCTGCTGAACCTGCTGGGCCTGCTGATCAAGGACGGGCAGATACACATTGATCTGGACGACCAGATCCTCAAGGACAGTCTGATCACCCACGGCGGCGCCATCGTCAATGCGGGCATCAAGGACAAAGTGGAAGGGGGTGCAAAATGATTGAAGGTCTCGCAGCGCTGTACATATTCATGCTGGCCGGGTTCACCGGCTACGAAATCATCAGCAAGGTGCCGGTGATTCTGCACACGCCCCTGATGTCGGGCTCCAACTTCGTGCACGGCATCGTGCTTGTGGGCGCGATGATCGCGCTGGGC
>CAYWMC010000266.1:0-3855 GCA_964459345.1 uncultured Klebsiella sp.
GGGCGGGGGTGACGGCGTTCCCGGCGCTGATCGTGTTTCCGGGGCTGGACCTGCCGGCCATGCCCTTCGTGCCTGTGGATGAGGATCTGGCGCTGCGACTGTTCCAGATTCATGGCGCGCTGGCGATCACGCTGGCGGTGCTGGTGCTGGGCCACATCGGCGCCGCGCTGTGGCACCTGGCGGTCAAAAAGGATGGCATGTTCCAGAGAATGTGGTTCGGGGGCTGACTGCCTGTAGGAGCGGGCCCTGCCCGCGAAAGGCATCTGCAGCTTCGGATGCCGTTCGCGGGCAGGGCCCGCTCCCACAGTCAGTGCAGATATGCAGCGGTGAAAACAGCCTAGTGGAACAGCTTGTTGCGCTTCGCGTACTGCCACGTCATGAACGCGAAGAGCAGCAGCAACACCGCACACACCGGTTCAAACGCGGCGCCCAGGAGCGTGCGGTATACCTGCGCAAAGAACAGCGCAAACAGCAGATGTGCCGTGAACAGAAAGCCGCTCCAGAACAGCAGAAACTTCGCCCAGAGCACGTCCCGCAACCCATACCAGGCAATGTTCCCCAGCAGCACCGTGGCCACCAGAATCGTGCTGGGAATGATGTAGTGCCGGCCGATGATGAAGGTCTGCAACACGGCCAGCGCCGCAATGGCTGCCAGCAGTGCGAAGATCAGATCAAACGAATACTGCAGTGAAAACCGCCCTTGCATGGCACACCTCTTCTGTTGGCAAACTCATTGAATGACAAGTGGCACACCCGCTGCGCTGAACACCAGCGTGTCCGTGCCTTCGAGTGAATAGGCAAAGTACACCGTCAGCGACACCTGGGGAATCCCCAGTGCACCGAAAGCCAGATCGCGGAACGCGGTCAGCTCTTCGATGGCCTGCAGCGGACGCGGTGCGATGCTGCCGGTGAGCGTGGCCGGATTGCCGTCCCACGGCACGTACCCTCCGCTGGCATTGACCTGGAAGAAGCCCAGTCCCGGCGCCGAAATCACCATGTGGGTACGCCCCTGTCGGCCGACGTGTGCCGCATCCACGGACAGATTGCCCACCAGTGTCACTGCATCCTGTGCCGAGAACTGGGTTCCGAAACTGTCACCGGCCCCATTGGGACCACCCGTGCGGATGACGCCGGCACGCAGACTCGCTGCGCTCGCCGCACCGCTGGCGGTTGCCATGCTGTGCAGGGGGCGCGTTCCCAGATAGCGGGCAGCCTGGAAGCGTACCGTGTTCAGCGCCAGCACGGCATCAGCGCCACGTGTCTCGTCATCCTTTGAAACGCCGCAGGTCTGCCCTTTGCAGTTGTTGCGCCGGGGATTGGAAAACAGAGGCAGCTGCTCACTGTTGGGGAAGTGTTCGTCATAGGCCATGATGGTATGGAACGAGCCATTCACGCCATGCCCCAGCGACCAGGGGAAGGTGGCGATCTGCTCGCCCTTCTGTTCCTGCTCGACGCGGGAGTGCCCCAGCCCCAGCAGGTGTCCTATCTCGTGGGCCACGGTCTTGTTGTCACACCCGGCACCTTGTCCGCCCGCCACGCCCGCCCGATAGTTGGCGCTGTAGAAAGCCCGCGCGCTGGTGGAAGTCATGTCGCCATAGGACTGATGGCCGCCGCCATTGGCAATGCCGCACACCTCGTCATTGCCGTCGTGAAACCCGTCCAGCAGCACCACCAGATCAGAGCCTGTGGAGCGGCGGCGATAGTCGATGTCGGCGAACACGCCTGCCTTGGCATTCATGGCATCCAGAATTTTTTCCAGACCCGTCGTTTCCGAATAATTGATCAGCTGATAGGCCGCCGGACGAAACACGATGCCGGCACCCGACATCGCATACATGTCATTGGTTTCCTGGATCAGCTGGTTCAGGTCCAGCACCGGGTTGCCGGTAGTGGAGGAGCTCACGAAGCGGGGTGTGTACAACAGCAGCAGGTCGATCTCGGCGCTCGCGCCTTCGGCCGGGCCGGAGGCCGCGCTGGCCGGATTGGTGTTCAGAATGGCCTCGTTGAAATCACTGATGCCGTCGCCGTCGGCATCTGCCAGGGTGTCGTTGACCACCGGGTGGAATTCGACACTTTGCGCGGCGCCGAGGGTGACGGCACTGGTCAGATAGGGTGCCGTGCGCCTGGCGGTACGCACGCGGTAGGTGATTTCCAGCGTTGCACCCGCGGCCAGTGCATTGATGGGGCAATGCAGTTCCTTGAAGGTACCGTTGCTGTACACCACATTGTTGGCCGTACAGCCCGCATTGCTGTCGACGTACTCGGCCTGGTCCAGCGCCTCGAACACCTTGAGGGTCTCGCCCGAAAAGGCAGAGGCGGAGTTGTTCTTCACGGTGAGCGTCACCTCCAGCGTAGCGCCCACCAGGGTGGGCGTGGCACTGAATTCCTGTTCGATGCTGGCATCGCTGGCGCCCACCGCCTCGAAGAGCTGCCCCTGACCCGGCAGCACAGCATCATGGTCCGACGGCAGCACGCGGAACTGGTCGGAATTCTGAAACAACCAGCCCTCATAGTCGTCGCCCGCGCGCTGCGCCTGCAGACGATACCTGCCTTGAGGTGAATAGATTGTTGCCAGCAGGTCGCTCTCGCCCAGAGTCAGCGACACGATGTAATTGCCCGAGCCATCTTCGAGCACTGCACGCAGACCGCGGTCGCCGTTGTCGAAGCGCTGCTCGCCCAGCACCCGGTACTCCAGCTCGCCATCGGGAAGCGGCAGAACCAGCACGCTGTCGAACGTCAGTGCCTGCAACTGGGCGCCTTCCAGGCGGATTGCACGCAGCGCCACCGCCTCCGTGGGCAGCGTCATGGCGCCGGACGCCAGCGCCCCCTCTGGCAGCCATTGCCACAAGGGCGCAGCGTGGGAGCCACCCGCCATCAACATGCAAAAGGCAAACAGGACGGATGTTCGGGACATGGGGACTCTCCTTGTTGAGAACCGAGGCGGGATGGCGCTGACGCGCTGCAGGGAACGAGGAGGCAGAGTAAACAAGCCGGGTGGGATTTGTACAGAGTCTGATCACGAAACTGACGGGGCGGGACACACTGAACCAGAGGGCCTTGCGGACATCTCTGGCTCAGCTTTCACGTGTCTTCATTGCATTCCCGTACTTCTGATTCTTGTTATGGGTGAAGGGCAAGTAGCGGGGGAGCGCTTATTCCGTGCGTGGTACGAAGCTGAATTTCACGTTGGTGCGCACTGGTACTGCCACGCCATTGTCGACCACTGGCTCGAACTGCCAGCCTTCGATGGCATCCAGCGCAGCACGGCTGAACAGATCGGAAGATGCTTCGGACACAGCAGGTTCTGCCACAGAGCCATCAGCGGCAACGGTGAATTCCAGAACTACATAACCGTCCACGCCGGCGATGTCAGCGAAACGTGGGTAGGCGGGGGCAACCTGTTCCACGACTTTCAGGGACTTGCTGCTCAGGTACTTGCCAGTGGACGTGTTGGCTTCAACACCAGTGGCCAGGGCAGTCAGAGCGATGGCGGAAACAGCTGTGGCGATCTTGCGGGCGGATGTGATTTTCATGTCGGGCCTCTTTGAATGTGAACATTGATTGGAGTGTGTGTCGCGGCGTCGTTGCAGGAGAGGATCAGGTCTCAGCGAGAAGTCCGGTAACACATAAAATACTTAGCAATTCCCTTGCCAAGTTTTTATTTCCAATAATTTCAACAGATTAAAAGAAATCCCAGGAACAAAAGCGCCCAGAACAAAGCACCAAAATAAAGCACTCGTGCGGTAACGTGCGCGAAAAGTAACACTTCAAGGTCGTGCCGAAGTACTTGCTGACGGCGTCGGATGTATTCAAAGCGTGTCCGCCAGGCATCCGCCGCCTGCCAGACCCGGCTCG
>CAYWMC010000267.1:0-3854 GCA_964459345.1 uncultured Klebsiella sp.
GGTGATGTTGTCGGGCAGCAACTGATGATCGAAATCGATCATGGTGAGGGCGATCAGGCTCCAGGTGAGCACCAGCAGGCACAGCGTGAGCGCAGTGGCACCGAACTGCCAGGCCACCAGGCCGGAGAGCAGGCCGGTAACTGCTTCCACCAGGGGGTAGCGAATGGAGATCGGCGCCTTGCAGCTCGCGCAGCGGCCGCGCAGCAGAACATAACTGAGGATGGGCACATTCTGCCATGCCCGTACCGGGGCATTGCACAGCGGACAATGGGAATCGGGCTTGGCCAGCGTGAACACCTTGTGTTTCGCGACCGGATCGTCCTTGCTGAATTTCTTCTCGTCGAGTTCGAGAAATTCGCAACACTGTTGCCGCCACTCCCGCTGCATCATCAGGGGCAGGCGATAGATCACGACGTTCAGAAAGCTGCCCACCAGCAGCCCCAGAACCACTGCCAGCACGATGAGGACAGCGCTGTTGTACTGGATCAGATCAATCACGGTCATGGAGCATTCTCTTGGAGGGCGGGGGCCGGGTCACACGACCTGGCCGAGCTGGAAGATGGGCAGGTACATCGCGATCATCAGGCCGCCGATCAGGGTGCCCAGCACGGACATGATGATTGGTTCCATCAGGCTGGTCAGGCCGTCCACGGCATTGTCCACTTCCGCTTCATAGTAGGTGGCACACTTGTCCAGCATCGCATCGAGCGCGCCGGACTCCTCGCCGATGCCCACCATCTGAGTGATCATCGTCGGGAACAGAGCAGTCGTGCGAATGGCGAAATTGAGCTGCTGCCCGGCACTGACATCGTCCTTGATCTTGCGGGTGGCCGTCGAATACACAATGTTGCCGGTGGCTCCCGCCACGGAGTCCAGGGCATCCACCAGAGGCACGCCGGCGGCGAAGGTGGTCGACAGGGTGCGTGTGAAACGGGCATAGCACGACTTTTCCACGATCGGGCCGATGATCGGCAGCTTGAGAGCCAGGCGATCCACGGCGTTGGCAAACTCCTTCGAACGCAGACGTGCCTCCTTGAACGCATAGCCACCGATGAACAGAGCAATAACCACCTTCCACCAGTGGGCAATGGCAAGATCGGAAAGCCCCAGCACGAACAGCGTAAAGGCGGGCAGGTCGGCACCGAAGCTGGAGAAGGTCTCCGCGAACTGCGGCACCACTTTGACCAGCAGGATGCCGGTTACCACAATGGCCACCACCACCACGGCGATCGGGTAGTTCATGGCCTTCTTGATCTTGGCCTTCAGGGCCTCGGTCTTTTCCTTGTAGGTGGCCACGCGGTCGAGCATGGTCTCCAGCGCACCGGACTGCTCGCCGGATTCCACCAGATTGCAGAACAATTCATCAAAATAGCGCGGGTGCTTGCGGATGGAGTCTGCGAAATTGTTGCCGGCGGCCACATCATCGCGCACTGCGCGCACGAGTTCCGCCATGGAAGGGTTCTCCAGGCTGTCGCCCACAATCTCGAAGGACTGTACCAGCGGAATGCCGGCTTTCATCATGGTGGCCAGCTGACGGCTGAAGATGGCGATGTCGCCGGGAGTGATCTTCTGTTTCTTCGGGCCGAAGAGGTCCTTGGGCTTGCGCTTGACGCGTGTGGCAATGACGCCTTGCTTGCGCAGCTGTGCCTTCACCAGCGCCTGGCTGGCCCCGGGCATTTCCCCCTTGGCTTTCTTGCCGTTCTTGTCCGTGCCTTGCCAAAGATAGATCGTTTGGTTCACTGATGCCGGAGTCGCCATGATCTTCCTCTTGTGGGTGGTTCCTGTCGGGTATGAGACGGGCCTCAGACGACGCGATTCGCTTCTTCGAGACTGGTCAGCCCGGCTGCTACCTTGCGCAGTGCGGATTCCCGCAGGCTGCCGAAGCCTTCGCGGCGGGCCTGGTCCGCGATCTCGATTGCATTGCCGTCCTGCATGATAATACGGGCCAGCCCATCTGTAACAGGAACCACTTCATAGATTCCCAGCCGGCCCTTGTAGCCGTCGTGACACGCGTCACAGCCCACCGGAGCAAACAGCTGCAGTGTCGGGACCTGTGCGCTGCTGAAGCCGGC
This sequence comes from uncultured Klebsiella sp., assembly GCA_964459345.1. Classification (GTDB taxonomy): domain Bacteria; phylum Pseudomonadota; class Gammaproteobacteria; order Pseudomonadales; family Pseudohongiellaceae; genus UBA5078. The sequence continues at coordinate 2,073 of CAYWMC010000267.1, forward strand.
TTCCAGCAATGTGGATTCGGGCAGCACCACGGGTTGCTTGCAGTGATTGCACAGCCGGCGGGCAAGACGCTGGGCGATGATCAGTGATACGGAGGTCGCCAGGTTGTAGGACGGAATGCCCATGTTGCGCAGTCGCGTGAGGGTTTCCGCCGCGCTGTTGGTGTGCAGCGTCGAAAGCACCAGGTGGCCCGTCTTGGCGGCCTTGATGGCGATCTCGGCGGTTTCCAGATCGCGGATCTCGCCTACCATGATGATGTCCGGGTCCTGGCGCAGGAAGGCACGCAAGGCGCTGGCGAAGGTCAGGCCTATGCGCGGGTTCACCGCCACCTGATTGATGCCCTCGAGATTGATCTCGACAGGGTCTTCCGCCGTGGAGATGTTGATCTCGGTGGTGTTCAGAATATTGAGGCCGGTGTACAGCGACACGGTCTTGCCGCTGCCGGTGGGGCCGGTTACCAGAATCATGCCCTGGCTCTGGCCGAGTGCACGCATGTACAGGTCTTTCTGCTCCGGCTCGTAACCCAGCGCGTCAATGCCCATCTGCGCACTGCCCGGATCGAGGATTCGCAGCACCACCTTCTCGCCCCACAGCGTCGGCAAGGTATTCACGCGGAAGTCGATGGCGCGGGTGCGCGACAGCTTCATCTTGATGCGGCCGTCCTGCGGCAGGCGGCGTTCGGAAATGTCCATCTGCGCCATGATCTTCAGGCGCGACGCTATGCGGGTGGCCAGATTGAGTGGCGGTCTGGCAACTTCGCGCAGGATGCCATCGCTGCGCACGCGGATGCGGTAGCTCTTTTCGTAGGGCTCCACATGAATGTCCGATGCGCCGCTGCGAATGGCGTCGAGCAGGACCTTGTTCACGAAGCGCACGATGGGAGTCTCATCGGACGCATCGGCTTCCTGATCCGCCCCGCCGGCCGGATTAACCTCCACGTGGAGTCCGTCCAGATCGGCGTCTTCCACCAGGCTGCGCAGCGAATCGTTGCCTTCGATCATGTCTATGAGCTGGTCGATGGCGGGGGAGAGCTGGTTTTCGTCCACCAGAATGACATCGGTGGACAAGCCCGTGTGGAACTTCAGTTCATCGAAAGCGGTAATGTTGGTCGGGTCGGAGGCGGCCAGATACAAGCGATTGGCGCGCTTGAACAGCGGCAGCATGCGGTGCTTGCGCAGCAGCTTCGGGTCGACAAGATCACGGGGGCAATTGGTCAGATCGAAGGCGCTGAGATCGAGCAGTGGCGCACCGAACTCCTGAGAGGCCGCGAGGGCAATGCGACGGGCATCTGCCACCTGATTCTTGACCAGGTGTGTGACAAAGGGAATCTTGTCGCGGCGGGCCAGGCGCAGGGACTCTTCCGCCTGGGCTTCGCTGAGGAGGCCGTCGGTCACCAGTCGCTTCGCAAGGCCGCTGAGGGAAATCGTCATGTTCGCGTGCTGCTGTGTGATATCGCTGTGCGAGGAAGTGTGATGTGGCGAGCCGAGTATAGTTTATCGCCGTCGGCACCGACAGAGCGACGCCGACGCCGGTCGTCCGGATTGCCGCGCAGCGCTGCAGTCAGAAAAAAGCGCCCTCTTGTGACGTCAATTGCAGGATAGTGACAAATAATGTCACTCGGGAATTCTGGCGCTTTGTGATGCACTTGGCATTCGAAAAATTGGTCAGACTTTGGGGGATTTTTAAACATCAATAATTTCAACTGGTTGCGATGGATGTATGTCGCCTTCGCCGTAACTGGCACGACATGTGAAGTAATGACTGCAGTCCCTGCGACCCGAACG
>CAYWMC010000268.1:0-3798 GCA_964459345.1 uncultured Klebsiella sp.
TCTGTGGGAGCGGGCTCGCCCGCGAACAGCTCCTCCTTCACCTGCACCTTGTCCTTGTCTTCCTGCTCATCCCGTAGTGCCGCCAGAGCCAGCTCCTGTTCCGCCTTTTCCAGCGCACCGGACACCCGCGCCGCCGCTTCCAGCATCAGCGCCGAGATCAGCAGCAGGTTCACCGGCCCGAGCGCCTGCACCAGCGCCGAGGTAATGCCGGAGCCCGTCATCGCACCCACCGTGCCGCCCACCGCCAGCATGCCGAACAGGCGCTTGCTCTGGGCGGAGCGGTAGATGTCCGTCATGAAGGACCAGAACACCGAGATCACGAACAGATTGAAGATGCTGACCCAGATGAAGAAGATGCGGCCGATCCACACGCTGTCCTCGATCGGGACTACCTGAAACAGCACGAAGAAGATCACCAGGTTGGCGATGAAGAAGCGATAGGTCAGCGGCACGAAGCGCTTGCGGGGCAGGGAATTGACCAGGCTGGTGAACACTGGATGGATCAGCAGCATGCCCACCAGGGTGCCCGTGAACAGCCAGGCCAGGTTGTCCACGCCGCCGGCGATGCCCATCTCGTCGCGGATGGGCCTCAGAATGTAATAGGAGCACAGCAGCAGAAAATAGTAGGCGAAGGACCAGCCCAGGGCCGCGCCTTCGCCTTCCCGCAGATCGACTGACCGGGTGACCAGTCGCGTGATGGCAGCTTGCATGAAGAATCCCTTCCAGTGTCAGGCGTTGGCGACGAGGGCTGCCATGCGCTCGCGGGTTGCGGCATCGGGCAGCACGCCGCGTGAGGCATTGAAGTTGTCCGTCAGGTATTCCAGCCGTGCCGTGCCGGGAATGGCAGCGGTGATGGCCGGGTGTGACACGTTGAACTTGAGCGCGAACTGCGCCCAGGTCTCGATGCCAAGTTCACTGGCCCACTCGGGCACGGGGGTATCGCCGAAGGCATCGAACACGCGTCCGCGGCCGAAGGGCAGGGCCGTCAGCACGGCGATGCCGCGCTCCTGGGCCAGAGGCAGCAACAGCTCCTCGGCAGAGCGGTTGTCGATGGCGTAGTCCACCTGAATGAAGTCCAGCGGCTCGCTGCGCATGAAGCCCGCCAGCGCCTCGTACTGGTCCTTCGAGGTGGTGGTGATGCCGTAGTAGCGGATGCGGCCGGCCTGTTTCCACTCCCTCAGCACAGGCAGCATGTCGGCGGTGCCGCTGAGATTGTGAATTTCCAGCAGGTCGAAGTGGTCGGTCTGGAGGCGTTGCAGAGAGCCTTCCATCTCGGCGATGCCGGCGTCGCGACCCTGACGTCCTGCTCCCACTTTCGTGGCCAGGAAGATCTGGTCGCGGATGCCCAGTTCAGCCAGCAGATTCCCCACCACCGTCTCGGCGCTGCCGTAGGAAGGGGCGGTGTCGATCAGCTTGCCGCCAATGGTGGGGAAGGTGCGCAGCACTTCGCGCAGGGGCGCCAGGTCCTCTTCTGAACTGGCAATGTCATAGCGCCTGGCGGTGCCGATGCCAATCAGTGGAATGCGCTCGCCCGACGACGGAATGGGCTTGCTCAGCAGCTGCGTCTCTGCAGCCTGTGCCAGCAGGGTCTGGGGGTGCAGTGCCAGGCCCGCACCGGCAGCAAGGCCAAGTTTCAGAGCGTCGCGACGGGACAGAAAGCGGTTGCCGTGGGACATGTAAAACCTCCATGGACGAGAATGATGAATGACAAGGGAGCTCTGGCAATGACCCGGCATTGCCGGCAATTATTCTGCTCTCTAATCGTCGGCCCACTGCCGCAACAGATTGCTGCGGGTTTTGAGCAGCAGCTCCAGCGCGTCCCCTGCCACCTTGTCGGCGCGCAGTGCGGCGATAACGCGGTCCAGATCGAAGAGAATTTCCCGTGCGTCGGGGCTGCGGATCAGGCTGCGGATCCAACCCACGATCACGTGCCGGCTGCCACGGGTGATGGGTTCGACCCGGTGCAGACTGGTGGAAGGGTAAAGCAGCATGGCGCCGGCTTCCAGCGCGAAGGCACGCTCGCCGGCGGGTTCATCGAGCACCAGGCGTCCGCCTTCGTAGTCCTCGGGCGGGCTGAGGAAGAGGGTAAACGACAAGTCCGTGCGTTGACCGTCCATCAGGGCGTCGTCCACGTGGGTCCCGTAGCCCATGCCAGTGTCATAGCGGCTGATCATCATGCGCACGAAATTGCGGGGGCGTGCGGCGGCCTGGATCAGGGAATGCGCTTTCAGCGCAGAGCCGACACGCTCCAGCAAGGCATCCACAACAGGTTCGCCGCGTGCCTGCAGGTTGTGCTTCCTGTCCCGGGCATGCCAGCCGGCGGTAAGGCGGCCTTCCTTGAACAGGCGCTCGTCGGCAGCCATGGCCTGACATTCCGCGAGGAGGGCGGGGGAAAGTGCCTGTGCGATCTGAATCAACATGGAAATGCCTAATTGAGAATGATTCTTGTTAGGTGTAGTATGCCTTCCAGTGTAGTGGTCGACCGACCTGAATTCAAACCTGGCGACAACGTCGCAGACAGCTTGCGGGGGCAGCATGGAAATCAAGAATAGAATCTGGCTGGGACTGGGCATCGTGGTGGCCACCAGCACGGCGTTTTATGCGGGCACCCGGCAGAGCGGGATGGACCACGACATGGAATCCATGACGGAAGAAGGTGGCGAGGGCGGCGAAGGTGCCACGACGGCGGAAGCCATTGAAAGCGACGCCGCCTATCTGGCCCAGCTCTCCTTCATCCGCGGCCACCTCAATGTAGGCGTGAACCTGTATCGCGAAGACGCCATGGACGCCTCGGCCACGCATATGAAGCACCCCGCCGACGAGCTCTACACGGCCCTGCTGCCCGCAATGGAAGCACGCGGCGCCACAGGCTTCGCGGACGAACTGGAGGCGCTGGCTGTGGCGGTGGAGCAGAAGCAGGGCGCAGAGGCTGTGGAAGCTGCCTATGCAGCGCTGCTGGATGCCATTGGCAAGGCAGAAGCGGCAGTCAAGGAGCCGGACGCCGGAACACTGGTCAAGGTCATCGTTGACCTGGTCCGCACGGCGGCTGCGGAGTATGACATCGCGGTGGGCGAGGGCGGCGTGCTGGAGAATGAACACGAATATCAGGACGCGCTTGGCTTCGTGCGCACGGCGAACGAATGGATGCCGACACTGGCTGCGCTGACCGACAATGACGCCGCCGTCATGGCCATCCAGACCCAACTCGACATGCTGCTGCCGATCTGGCCGGGCCTGAAGGCGCCAGCGCGTCTGGAAACGGCTCCCTCGGTAATCTATGGCGCGGCGGCCCGCATCGAATTTGCCGGGCTCAAGGTCTGAGCCGGTGTGCGGCTTACATCCAGCCCTTGCGCTTGAAGAACCAGTAGGGCGCGATGCCTGAGAGCACCATCAGGCTGATGGCAAATGGATAGCCCAGCACCCAGTCCAGCTCGGGCATGAACTCGAAGTTCATGCCGTAGGCGCTTGCCACCAGTGTCGGCGGCAGGAATACCACGGCCGCAATCGAGAAGGTCTTGATGATCTGGTTCTGCTCGATGTTGATGAAGCCCTGGGCGGCGTCCATCAGGAAGTTGATCTTCTCGAACAGGAACGTGGTGTGCGACATCAGGGCGTCGAGGTCGCGCATGACTTCGCGCAGGGCGATCAGGTCTTCCGGCGACTGGCGGATGTGGCGTTGCAGGAATGACAGCGAGCGTTGCGTGTCCATCAGGCACAGCCGGACGCGACCGTTGCTGTCCTCGAGCTTTGCCAGCCGGTCGATGGCGTTTTCCAGTTCGTTGCCGGTGTTGGACAGCA
>CAYWMC010000269.1:0-3779 GCA_964459345.1 uncultured Klebsiella sp.
ACCAAGGGGAAGTGCTTTCAAGGAAGAACGATTGTACCTCTCAACCGATACAGCTCCAATTGCTGCGCAACCTTCAATTTTCTACTTACATTGGACACGCGTGACCAAGTGAGGACATCAACTTCACTTCTGGCGCCACACCTGCACCACTCGGTGAATCCGGCCGATTTCCCCAAGCATTTCAATGGATTTCATGTTGTATCGCCGGCAGGCTCCTTGGTATCATGGCCCCTCTGTTTTCAAAATAAAATCCTCTGGAGAGTGATCTATGTCCTCGGTAGTGATAGTAATCCTGGGTCTTGCCGGATTCTCGTTTGGCTGGTTCGTCTATTCTCGATTTATCGCTGAAAAGATCTTCAGACTTGATCCCGACTTCGTGACCCCCGCACATGAAGTGAATGATGGTGTGGATTTCGTACCAACCAATAAGTTCGTACTTTGGGGTGCCCACTTCACTTCGGTCGCTGGAGCTTCGCCAATTGTCGGCCCAGCTATCGCAATTTACTGGGGCTGGGTCCCAGCAGTGATATGGGTAACACTCGGATCCATTTTCTTCGCGGGCGTGCACGACATGGGCGCTCTCTGGGCAAGTGCACGTCATAAAGGAAGATCAATCGGGGCTCTTTCGGAAGACGTTGTAGGCAAAAGAACAAGAACCTTGTTCATGATCGTAATCTTTTTGCTTTTGCTGATGGTCAACGCAGTTTTCGGTTCGATAATTGCGGCTGAAATGATTGAGTTTGACACAGCAGTTATCCCTTCTTGGATTGTAATTCCTATTGCTGTGGTCATTGGCTTCCTGATCCGACGCAACGTCAATTTGCTTCTGATCTCCATTATTGGTGTGTCAATTCTTTACTTCAGTATTTGGGTGGGAGCAGAAGTACCACTCGCGTTGCCTGAAACTGTTTTCGGCCTTAGCGATGACGCTGCTTGGATTTTGATACTTTTCACATATGCCGCGATCGCATCAATGCTGCCTGTATGGATGCTGCTGCAGCCACGAGATTACATTAATGGTGCCCAACTGGTAGTGGGCTTGATACTTTTGTACGGAGCGGTGCTTTTTGCTATGCCGGAAGTTACTGCGCCAGCGTTCAACGACATGATGCGCGAAGATACACCTAGCATGTTCCCACTTCTCTTCATCACCGTTGCATGTGGAGCACTGTCTGGATTTCACGGCATTGTTTCTTCAGGAACAACTTCAAAGCAACTGAACAAAGAACCAGATGCAAGGTTTGTCGGCTACCTGGGGGCTTTGGGAGAAGGTACGCTTGCACTTATTACACTCGTTGTAGTGAGTAGCTCCATGTATGCAGCCTCTCCTGAACAATGGCATATTCTTTACGACCAGTTCAACAAAGGTGGGGCATCAGCATTTATTACTGGTGGCGGAAACCTACTTGCGACTGCTTGGGGGCTTCCTGTTGTTTTCGCTAATACCCTATTGGCAACAATGGTCGTGCTGTTTGCCAGCACAACTATGGACGCCGGCGTTCGTTTGCAACGTTACATCATTCAGGAATGGGGTAGCATTTATAACATCAAGGCTCTTGAAAACAACGTGGTTGCCACGCTTGTAGCGGTTAGCTGTTGCTTGGCGCTCGCCTTCGGTGCAGGTGGCCCAACCGGCAACGGCGGCAACATTATCTGGCCATTGTTTGGAGCCACTAACCAAATTCTGGCAAGCTTGACGCTATTGGTTATTTCCATATTCCTGATTAAGCTGGGAAGACCGGCTAGGTACACCCTTGTTCCGATGGCGTTAGTGATGATCATTGCTTCATGGGGATGCGCTGTGCAGCTTGTAAGGTTCTACAACAATGACCAGTGGTTGCTAGTTGTTTTGAGCGTAGCCGTTCTAATCGCCAGCATTCTCGTAATACTTGAAGCTATATCGGTATTCTCTAACCTGAGAAAGAATGGCGTCATGTCTGTAGGAAAGCCCGAGTAATTGCTTCAGTCACCACCCAATTGCCCTTGGTCATCCGATCGTTGATTACCAAGGGCAGTTACTTGCAATAGGTTCAGAATTAGCCAATCGATTTTTGCCTGCCTGTAGGTGTTCAAGAAATCTCTTCCCACATCGGATGTCTATTGCGCAAATACGTTATATATTTCTAAGCACTACTAATACGATTTGCCAAACATCAATTGCCTTAGTGGAGGTCTCCACTTTTGGCCCATCTCATCAGTAGTCCCGTTTCTATGTAGTGCCACTAGCCTAAGAATTTGTGGTATTGCACAAATTTTCACGGTAACTCCTACTAAGCGGATTGCTCATTCGCCTTTCATTTTTCTATGGGCGTCACGCTTTGCTACAAAGCAACGTATCCTAAAATTGAAATAGAAAGCCACTTACACAAAATTCAGCAACTACCCGCTACATTTTTCAATGTACGCACTCCATTTCGATGTTCAAAAATTCAATAATCAGAATATGAACTAAAACAACTAGTAAGCTCAGAATATTGCTGACGCAAAACCAGCGGAATGCCAGTTGGAGAAAACAGTATTCACGCAGTCTAGGCGGCCTCCCCAAGATTTAAGTAGCACCGCGATTTGGAGTCCATTTCCGCTTGGACTTGAAATAGCACTATACGAAAAAATAGATCATTGGATTTTCACAGGAATCCAATGGAGAGCTGCCCTTGAAAGAACAGCTTCAGCCACATGAAATTTCGGTGGCGAATTGACGTTTGAAGTGGACCAAGTACGGCGGGATCACCGTCTCAGTAACCAAACGCCTCAAAGCGCTGAAGGCTGAGAGGGTCCGGAGCAAGAAGCAGTAGGCAAAGTAGATGCCGTAGATTAACGTCAGTCTAGAAGTAATCCAAAAATGTGGAACCAAGGCCTTTGCCCGCGCGAGGTGATGTGACAATTCCAGAATCGGCCCATAAGCGATCGGCGTTCGCTTGCACCTGTCTTTCTAAGCCCGATAGCTCCGCACCAAGCCTGCCCGGCTGAACGCAATCATCAGTTGCGCGTCCGTATCCTTGCACTGCCATATCGGCATGGAATTTACGATGCAGCAAACAGTTGCATGAAGCTGCACCAGCAGTCGTCTTGGTCAATCACAACCGCGTAGGGAGCCTCTGCACTGAATCAAGTTTGCAACACTACGGTAAAACCAAACTCTCGCCAGGCCGCAGCAGGCGGATAAAGTCTGCGCAATAAACTTCGTGTTTGATCGCGGCGCTTACGGACGCACGATCAAATGTCTGATGCTTGTGAACGGTGTGACGCTAAAGTACGTTGGTCTAATTGCGGAGCGCGCAGTAGCGGCTCCCGCACTGATGCGGATATCGGAAAAGCTTCACAGTGCACGCGGACCTTCCCTGCTCATTTGCGCAGAAAATAAGAAAGCAATTTTGCGGCTGCATAAGACTCCTTTTGGTAAATGACCATGAAGGGAAACTGCGACTTACCGAGCCATGCAACCCGAATCCGAAAGCCCGCCTGGATTCTTTCAACGGGAGCTTGCCAGATGAGTGTCCTATCGAAAACCGGGTCATCAATTTGCGGCATGCAAAGTCAGTGATCGAGACAGAGCGTAGGAAGGACAACGACGACAGGCTAAAGGAGTACCATGGCGGAATTGCGGCACTGATAAGCGCAAAGCAGTTGAAGGAAACTTACGCTGTATTGCACCCTAGGCACTAAAGCAGATTGCTACTGAAGCCGGGAGACATCTCCACTTCGAATCCAAAACCCGACTTTCGCCAATTCCAAAGCCCATAAAGCACAAAACCCCAAGCAGAAGAACTGCTTGGGGT
>CAYWMC010000270.1:0-3772 GCA_964459345.1 uncultured Klebsiella sp.
TGCAGCGCCTGCACATTCTGGAAGGCCTGCTGGCGGCGTTCCTGAACATCGACGAGGTGATTCACATCATCCGCACGGAAGACAAGCCGCGCCCCGTGCTGATGGCGCGCTTCGGCCTGTCCGAGATCCAGGCGGAAGCCATTCTGGAATTGAAGTTGCGTCACCTGGCGAAACTGGAAGAAGTGAAGATCCGCGCCGAGCAGGAAGAGCTGGATGCCGAGCGCGAACGACTGGAACAGACGCTGGGCTCCGCCGCGCGCCTGAAGACCCTGATCCGCAAGGAGATCACGCAGGACGCCGAAGAGTTCGGCGATGCGCGCAGCTCGCCCATCGTCAGCCGCACCGAGGCACAGGCCTTCAGCGAGACAGAATTGATGTCCACCGAGCCGGTGACCGTGGTGCTGTCCGCACGGGGCTGGGCGCGGGCCGCGAAGGGCCACGATCTCGATCCCCTCACTCTGCAGTACAAGGCCGGCGATGAATTCAAGTTCGCGGCGAAGGGGCGCAGCAATCAGAACGCCATCTTCATCGACTCCACCGGGCGCACCTATTCTCTGGCCTCCCACACGCTGCCCTCGGCGCGCGGGCAGGGCGAGCCGCTCACGGGCAGACTGACGCCCGAGTCCGGCGCCACCTTCGAAGGCGTGCTGATGGCCGATGACACCCAGCGCGTGCTGCTGGCCAGCGATGCCGGCTACGGTTTCGTGGCCCGGGTCGAAGACCTGCAGAGCAAGAACAAGTCCGGCAAGAGTGTGCTGAAGTTGCCCGCCGGGGCGCGGGTATTGCCGCCGCTGCTGGTGAAGGACTACGCGCAGGACCTGGTCGTGGCCATCACCAATGAAGGGCGCATGCTGATGTTCACGCTGGCCGAGCTGCCCGAGCTGCCACGGGGCAAGGGCACCAAGATCATCAGCATCCCCTCGGCCCGGGCCGGCGAGCGCCTGGAATACATCGTGGCCTTGTGCACGCTGGGGCCGCGGGATACGGTCACAGTGCATGCCGGACGCCGGCATCTGAGCATGAAGGCCGCTGACCTCGAACACTACCGGGGAGAACGGGGACGCCGCGGGAACAAGCTGCCGCGTGGTTTTCAGAATGTCGACCGAGTGGAAGTGAGCGAAGGGGCCTGAGCCCCGCTCACGTTGACAGCGCCTCCGGAGCGCAGCCGCCATGACGCGAAAGACGACAGGGATGGGAAGAGTACTGGTGATGGTGGCGGCCCTGCTGCTGTCCTGCAGTGCCATGGCGCAACCGAACGACAAGGTCGTGCTGCAGCTCAAATGGGAACACGAGTTCCAGTTCGCCGGCTATTACGCGGCCTTGTGGCAGGGTTTCTACGCGCAGGAAGGGCTGGATGTGGAGCTGCGCTCGGCAGTCACGCCCGAGGGCGAATTTCTGTCGGCCGATGAGCAGGTGCGTACCGGTGCGGCGGATTTCGGCATTGGCGGCATCGACGCCATGGTGGCCCGCGGGCGTGGTGAAGACTTCGTGGTCCTCAGCACTGTGTTCCAGCGCTCGCCCGTGGCGGTGTTCAGCCTGGAAAGCCAGCCCATGGACACCCTGCTGCAACTGAGCCAGCTGCGCCTCGCGGCCGTGACTGACGACTTCACCCGTACCCAGGTCCTGGCCTTGTTCATGGAAGCGGGGGTGGACCCGAACAGCGTGCGCTTCGTGGATGTGCCCACCAGTGTCGATTCGCTGGTGGACGGTTCGGTAGACGCGGTCGTCACCTATGACGTGTCGGCGCAGTACCGTGCCCGGGAACTGGGGGTGCGCCTGAACATGCTGCATCCAGCGGACCATGGCGTGAATTTCTACGGCGATGCGCTGTACACCACCGAGCGGCTGCTGACCGAGGATCCGGAATTGGTCGAGCGCTTCGTGCGCGCCAGCCTGCGCGGCTGGGAATATGCCGTGGACAACCGCGACGAGATTGCCGTGCGCATTGCCGCGGAGCTGCCGCGCTACAAGTATCTCTACGAAGACTTTCTGGGCTACAACCGTTACTTCGCCCAGTCCATCGACGATTATCTTCTGACCCAGGTCGTGCCACTCGGCCACAATCAGCTGGAGCGCTGGGAGCACGCCTACTTCCTGCTGCAGCAGCTCGGCCTCATCACCATTCCCTTCACGGTGGATGAGCTTGTCCACCAGGCACGGCCACAGGTGAACGCCGTGATGCCGGTGACGACGTGGCTGGTGATCGGCATCGCAGTGCTCGCGCTGGCCGTGTCGATGCTGTTCATCCGTAGCTTCCACTGGCGCCTGTTCGTCGCCGCGCCCGTGTTCTTCCTCGTGCTGCAGCAGCTGGGTGAGCTGCGGCTGCGCACTGTGCTGGTGGAGCTGGAACGCGTCCAGGTGTTCGAGAACCTCAGCTCCGTGCGTTACCAGCTGGAGAGCGCGCTTTCCAACAATCTCTCCCTGATCAACGGGCTGGCGGCCTTCATCGCGTCCAATCCCGACTTCAGCCAGCAGGAGTTCGACACCTACGCGGCCACCGTGCTGATGCGCGAGCCGGCGCTTCGCAATCTGGCGGCAGCCCCGGGCCTGGTGGTCAGCTATGTCTACCCGCGTGAGGGCAACGAAGAGGTCATCGGTCTGGACTACAACACCAACGAGGCCCAGCGTCCCGCAGTACTGCGGGTGATACGTACCGGCTCCATGGTGATCGCCGGTCCGCTTGAGCTGGTGCAGGGCGGCACTGCCTTCGTGGCGCGTTCGCCCGTCTACCTTGACGATGAGACGGGCACCCGCCGCCTGTGGGGCATCGTGTCGGCGCCGATCTCGGTCGCCTCCATCTATGCCGACACTGACCTGTTCGATCCGGGCACAGGGCTGGAGATTGCCATTCGCGGCCGCGACGGACTGGGCGCCGAGGGCGAGGTGTTCTTCGGCTCGGCCGAGGTGTTCAACAACCCCCGCACGGTGACCATGCCGGTGGTGGTGGGCGGCGGCTCCTGGCAGATCGGCGCCTACGCCTTTCAGGACATCAATCAGGGCAACACAGGCATTCTGCTGGTGCGCGTGGTCTGTCTGCTGATGGCGCTGATGTCGATGCTGGCAGTGTCCTTGCGACAGCGCGCGCTGGGCAAGGAACACGCCTACGAACAACGCATCTTCAGGAACGAGCAGTTCCTGCGGGAAGTCGAGACGGTGTCGCGGGTGGGCGGCTGGCGCCTGACCAGTGACGGGCAGTTCTCGGAAGTCTCTGCGCACTTTTGCCAGATCATGGGCGTGGTGGACGCGCCCGAGCCTCTGTCTCTGGAGCGCCTGTGCGCGCACTTCAACGAGGAGAGCAGCCGGCTGTTGAAGCGTCTGGTGGAGCGCGCCCTGCAACGCTCGCTCAATTTCGATACCGAACTGCGCCTGCTGCGGCTCGACAATTCCGAACTGTGGCTGCACATACGCGGCGAGATTCTGCAGCAGGCCTCGGGTCAGAAGGAACTGGTCGGCGCGATTCAGGACATCACCAAGGCCAAGAAGGCCGACTCACTCATCGAGTATCAGGCCAACTACGACGCGCTGACCGGCCTGGCAAACCGCACGCTGTTCCGTGACCGCCTCAATCACGCACTGGCAATGGCGCGGCGCACCAGTACCAAGCTGGCAGTGGTGTTCATCGATCTGGACAACTTCAAGTCCGTGAACGACAACCTCGGCCACGACGTGGGCGACGAAGTGCTGGTGGAAGCCGCCAAGCGCATCCGCAGCTGTGTCCGTGAAGTGGACACCGTGGCACGTTACAGCGGCGACGAATTCATCGTGGTGATCC
>CAYWMC010000271.1:0-3762 GCA_964459345.1 uncultured Klebsiella sp.
CGAGCCTTGGGAAGACTGCTCATAATATCTTTTTGATTATCAAATTATATAAAAATGACCACCAAATTTATTTTCATTACTGGCGGAGTTGCATCGTCTTTAGGCAAAGGTATTGCTTCTGCTGCTCTTGGCGCCCTACTGCAAGCTAGAGGATTTAGCGTTACTTTAAGAAAGCTTGATCCCTATTTAAATGTCGATCCTGGGACAATGAGTCCGCACCAACATGGAGAAGTATTCGTCACTGAAGATGGCGCGGAAACCGATCTCGACCTCGGACACTACGAGCGCTTCATACGCGCGAAGATGACGTCGAAGAACAATTTCACCACCGGTCGTGTGTACGAAGAAGTGCTCAAGAAGGAACGCCGTGGCGATTATCTTGGTGCGACCATACAGGTCATTCCCCACATTACTGACGAGATCAAGCGTCGCGTTGTCGATGGCGCCAATGGTGCCGACATCGCCCTGGTGGAAATCGGTGGCACGGTGGGCGACATCGAATCGCAACCGTTTCTGGAAGCCGTCCGGCAGATGCGTGTGGAGCTTGGCTCCGACCGCGCGCTGTTCATGCACCTGACCCTGGTGCCCTACATCGAGACAGCGGGCGAGACCAAGACCAAGCCGACCCAGCACTCCGTGAAGGAGCTGCGCTCCATTGGTATTCAACCGGACATTCTGATTTGCCGCTCTGATCACGAGATTCCCGAGTCCTCGCGCCGCAAGATTGCACTGTTCACCAACGTGGATTTACCAGCAGTCGTGTCGCTGCCCGATACCAACACCATTTACCGAGTGCCCTCGCTGCTGCGTGCCAGTGGCCTGGATGACACGGTGCTGCGCAAGTTCAACATGAGCTGTCCTCCCGCCGACTTCACCGAGTGGGACCGCGTGGTGGATGCCAAGCTGAATCCGGACAAGGAAGTGAACATTGCGATCGTCGGCAAGTACATGGAACTGCTGGACGCCTACAAGTCGCTGATCGAAGCCATCACCCATGCCGGCATTCAGACCCGCACCCGGGTCAACATCAAGTACATCGATTCCGCCGACGTGAAAGTACACGGCGTGGAAATCCTGGAAGGCCAGCACGCCATCCTGGTGCCTGGCGGTTTCGGCATCCGTGGCGTGGAAGGCAAGATTCGCACAGTGCAGTATGCGCGCGAGAACAGGATTCCCTACCTTGGCATCTGTCTCGGCATGCAGGTGGCCGTCATCGAGTACGCCCGCAATGTGGCAGGTCTGACCGATGCCCACAGCACCGAGTTCAAGCCTGAGTGCAAGGACCCGGTCATCGCCCTTATCAGCGAATGGACCTCGGCCGACGGCAGTCTCGAGAAGCGCGATGCCAATTCCGATCTCGGCGGCACCATGCGGCTTGGTGGCCAGGAATGTCGCCTGGAAAAAGACTCCAAGGCGTATGCCTGCTATGGCAAGGAAGTCATCGTCGAGCGTCACCGTCACCGCTACGAAGTGAACAACACCTACCTGGACGTGCTGCAGGGCGCCGGCCTGAAAATCGCCGGCCGCTCCATGGACGGCATGCTCGTGGAAGTCATCGAAGTGCCGGACCATCCATGGTTCGTCAGTTGCCAGTTCCACCCCGAGTTCACCTCCACGCCCCGTGACGGCCATCCGCTGTTTACCGGTTTCATCAATGCCGCGCTGGCCCATCAGGCTCAGCAGGCAGCTGCGCAGGCGCAATGAGCGAGTACACGGAGAACACAGGCATGGGCACGGGCAGCCAGAAGACCATCGTCGCGGGGGGCATCGCGTTTGCGAACACGGCGCCTTTCGTGCTGCTGGGCGGCATGAACGTGCTGGAGTCCGAAGCCATGGCCATGGAAGTTGCGGCGCATTACGTTGACGTCACGTCGCGCCTGGGCATTCCCTACGTGTTCAAGGCTTCGTTCGACAAGGCCAATCGCTCCTCGATTCATTCCTATCGCGGCCCGGGTCTGGAGAAAGGCCTGGAAATACTGGCAGCGATCAAGTCGCGTTTCGGCGTGCCGGTAATTACCGATGTGCACGAACCCTGGCAGGCGCAGCCGGCCAGCGAAGTGGCAGACATCATCCAGTTGCCGGCGTTCCTGTCGCGGCAGACTGATCTGGTGCAGGCCATGGCCAGCACGGGCGCGGCCATCAACATCAAGAAGGCGCAGTTTCTGGCGCCCCAGGAAATGCGCCACATCCTCACCAAGTTCGAGGAAGCCGGCAATGATCGTCTGATGCTGTGCGAGCGGGGGTCCAGCTTCGGCTACAACAATCTTGTGGTGGACATGCTGGGCTTCTCCGTCATGAAGCGCTTCGCTTATCCACTGGTGTTCGACGTCACGCATTCGCTGCAGAAGCCAGGTGGTCTGGCCGCCAGTGCCGATGGCCGCCGCGCGGACGTTACCACGCTGGCCCGCGCCGGCATGAGCCAGGGCATCGCCGGCCTGTTCATCGAAGCACATCCTGATCCGGCCAGAGCAAAATGCGACGGGCCCTGTGCCCTGCCGCTGGACAAGCTGGAAGAGTTTCTCGTGCAGATGAAAGCGATCGATGATCTTGTCAAGCGCTTTCCCGAGATAGATACCGCCTGAGGCAAAGCGCTTTCCGGCGCGCAAGTTCGCGGACAGGGTCCGCTCCCACAGGCAGCAGAAAGAACAGCAAATACCCAAGCAGATAAATGGACTCAGCAGGAATACACACATGACAGCAATAGCAGACATTCGGGCGCGGGAGATTCTGGACTCACGCGGCAATCCCACCATCGAGGCAGATGTGATTCTGTCCACCGGCGTCGTCGGCACGGCCTGTGCGCCGTCCGGGGCATCCACGGGTTCCCGCGAAGCGCTGGAACTGCGTGACAAGGACCCGGCACGCTATCTGGGCAAAGGTGTTCTCACCGCGGTGAAAAACGTCAACGGCGCCATTCGTGACCTGTTGCTGGGAGGCGATGCGGAAGACCAGGTCGGCCTGGACCGCGCGATGATTGCCCTGGACGGTACGCCGAACAAGGCGTCGCTGGGCGCCAATGCCATTCTGGCTGTCTCCCTGGCCGCCGCGAAGGCCGCTGCCATTCAGAACAAGTTGCCCCTGTACGCGCACATCGCCGCCCTGAACGGCGGCGGCACGCTGACACTGCCAGTGCCCATGATGAACATCATCAACGGCGGCGAGCATGCCGACAACAATGTCGACATTCAGGAATTCATGGTGCAGCCCGTCGGTGCGCCCACCTTCGCTGAGGCGCTGCGCTATGGCGCCGAGATTTTCCACAGCCTGAAGTCCGTGCTGCACAAGCAGGGTCTGAGCACATCTGTTGGCGACGAAGGCGGCTTCGCGCCGAACCTGCCGTCCAATGCGGCGGCGCTGGATGCCATCCTCAATGCCGTGGAGAAAACCGGCCTGAAGATGGGCACTGACATTCGTCTGGCGCTGGATTGCGCAGCCTCGGAGTTCTACCACGAGGGCAAGTACCACCTGAAGGGCGAGAACGCCGTGTATGACTCCGCCGGATTCGTCGATTACCTGGCGAAACTCTCTGTGGACTACAAGATTCTGTCCATCGAAGACGGCATGGACGAAAGTGACTGGGATGGCTGGGCGAAACTGACCCGCAAGATCGGAAACCGCGTGCAACTGGTGGGCGACGATCTGTTCGTCACCAACACCGCGATTCTGAGCCGCGGCATCGAGCAGAGCATTGCCAACTCCATTCTGATCAAGTTCAACCAGATCGGCACGCTGACCGAGACCCTGGAAGCCATTCGCATGGCG
>CAYWMC010000272.1:0-3757 GCA_964459345.1 uncultured Klebsiella sp.
GCGTTCATCTGCAGGCCGATGCCGCCCGCGCCCACCAGGCCGAGGGTGGTGGACTCGCGGATATTGATGTCCCAGCGGTACACCACGATGCCGGCAAACGCGGGCAGAATCTGCGGCAGCACGGCCCATGAGAGCACCTGCATGCGCCCTGCCCCGGTGGCTTCGATGGCCTCGACGGGCGTGGGCTGGATCTCTTCAATCGCTTCATAGAGCAACTTGCCCACAAACCCGATGGAGCGCAGCGCAATGGCCACCATGCCGGCCAGCAGGCCGGGCCCGATCATGGTCACCAGCAGAATGGCCCAGATCAGCGCGTTGATGGAACGCGAGCTGACAATCACACCCAGCGCGAAGGCGCGCATGGCAGGGTGCGGCGTGGTGTTGCGCGCCGCCAGGAAGGCCAGCGGAAAGGCAATCAGCACACCCAGCGCGGTGCCCACGGTGGCGATGTTGATCGTGTCCCACAGCGGCAGCATCAGTGAGCCGGTGATGGACCAGTCCGGCGGCACCATGCGCCCGATCAGGCTGGCGGCCTGCACGTGCGCGTCGCGCATGAATTCCCAGATGGTGTTGTCCGACACCACCTTGAAGCACAGCAGGAACAGACACAGCCCGAGGAACCACCCGCCCCACAGCAGCAGTTCCTGGCGGGGGGTGCGGATGCGCCATGTTGGAGCGGGCTTGCCCGCGAACTTGCCTGACTCACTCATGATTTTTTCGCGGGCAAGCCCGCTCCTACAGAAGCGCTACTTTTCGCGGGCAAGCCCGCTCCTACAAAGGCGCTATTGTTCGCGGGCAAGCCCGCTCCCACAAAGCCCGCTCCCACAGTGTTTAATCCTGAATCTCTCACGCCGTCCACCTCCGCACATAACCGCTCAGATACTCACTCATCAACACTATGCCGATGATCAGCAGCAGCACCGCCGCCGAGGTGTCGTAGTCATAACGATTGATGGAGGTGTTCAACGTGGCCCCTATGCCCCCTGCCCCCACGATGCCGATCACCGCCGACTCGCGGAAGTTGATGTCCAGGCGGTACAGCGACAGGCCGATCAGCCGCGGCATCACCTGCGGCTGCACGGCATAGGCGATCCACTGCACCCAGCTGGCCCCCGTGGCGCGAATGGCTTCCATGGGCTCGCGCTGGGCGTCTTCAATATCTTCCGCCAGCAGCTTGGCCATGAAGCCGATCGTCGCAAAGGCCAGCGTGAACACGCCGGCCAGGGGCCCGAAGCCGAACATGGCCACGAACAGAATGGCGATGATGATTTCCTGAAACGTGCGCGACAGCGCGATGATGGCGCGGCAAAAGAAATACACAGGGCGCGGCGCGATGTTGCGAGCGGCGCCGAGTCCCACTGGAATGGCCAGCGCGATGCCCAGCACGGTGGCCACGAAGCTCATGGTCAGGCTTTCCCGCAGGCCCACGGCGATCTCGCCGCCCCGGCTCACAAAGTCGGGCGTCAGGAACGAGCCCACGAAATTCAGCGCCCGGTCCATGCCCTGGGCCACGCGGGCCCAGTTGATGTCCACGCTGTAGTACACCAGCACCAGATACACGAGCACGGCGCCATTGAGCCCCCAGCGCAGTGCCTTGCTGCTGATCATGGGCAGCGGGCGCCAGTGGCCCTTCCTTGCGGCGGCCAGACGCTGCAGGTCAACCTGCGGGGCGCCGTTCTTGACCGGATTGGCGGAAACACCGCTCAAGGATGACCTCCCAGCACGGCCGCTTCCACGCCGCGCGCGCCGTCGGGCGTGGCGTCATCGTCGTGCTTCTGCGTGGCCGTCCAGTCTTCTTCGCCATAGATGGTGGTGAGAATCTCGGGGGTCAGGCCTTCGGGCGGGCCGTCGTACACCACGGCGCCGGCGCGCAGGCCCACCACGCGGTGCACGAACTGCTGCGCCAGTGCCACGTCGTGAATATTGATGATGGTGGCCAGGTGTTGCTCGGCACACAGCTCGCAGATCAGGCGCATGATCTGCCGCGAGGTCTTCGGGTCCAGACTCGCCGTGGGCTCGTCCACCAGCAGCAGCTTGGGGTTCTGCATCAGCGCCCGCGCAATGCCTACGCGCTGCTTCTGGCCGCCGGAGAGTGCGTCGCCGCGTTTGTCGATCATGGTGTCCAGCCCCACGCGTTCCAGCAAGCTGAACGCCTGGCGGATGTCGCTCTCAGGGAAGCGGCGGAAGTAGCTGCGCCAGAAGCCAAGATAGGCCAGGCGCCCGGAGAGCACGTTCTCCATCACGGACAAGCGTTCCACCAGCGCATAGCTCTGGAAGATCATGCCAATCTGCCGCCGCGCTTCCCGCAGGGCCTTGCCGCGCACGCGGGTGATGTCCTTGCCGTCGAGCTGGATGCTGCCGGAGGTGGGTTCCACCAGGCGGTTCACACAGCGAATGAGGGTGCTCTTGCCGGCGCCCGAGGGGCCGATCAGCGCCAGCACCTGCCCCGCGGGCACGGTGAGGGTGACGTTGTCGAGTGCCAGGTCGCCGGTGTCGTAGCGTTTGGTGAGGGCGGTAATGGTCAGCATGCAATGTCTCTTTTTAGTGTGTGTTGGAGCGAGCTTCTCCGCGAACAGCCTCTGTAGGAGCAGGCTTGCCCGCGACTCTTCGCTGGCACAGTTCGAGGCGCCCGGGAGGGGCGCGGGTCAGCCGCAGAACGACCCCCTGGCCTCCCGGCGCCGGTTTCTCTCAGCAAATGTTCGCGGGCAAGCCCGCTCCTACAGTCAATCACAGTTGTAAACAGTGTTCGTCGCCTCATCGATCGTGCGCACCACGGCCCAGTGTTCCTGATAGGTGATGGGCAGAAACTGCTCCATGGCCGCATCGCGGAACTCGGCCTGCAGCGCGGTGCCCTCCCAGTCGAAACTGAAGAACGCCGTGCGGATCTTCTCGGCCAGCTCGGGATTCAGGTCGTGGGCGATGCCATAGCCGGTGGTGGGGAACGAGTCGGACTTGTAGAGCGTGACGTACTGATCGGCACTCACCACATCCCGCGCCTCCATGCGGTGCAGCACTTCGTTGGCGATGGCGGCGGCGTCATAGTCGCGGTTCACCACGCCCAGAATGGAGTTGTCGTGGCTGCCCGAAAAGGCGGTCTTGTAGTCGCGGTCGGCGGCCAGTCCGAACTCCGTCTCCAGCAGCGTGGAGGGGGCCTTGAAGCCGGAATTCGACGTAGGTGCCGTGAAGGCCAGGGTGCGGCCCTTGATGTCGGGGATGGCGTTGATGCCGCTGCCGGGCCAGGTCAGGATCTCCATCTGGTAGCCGTAGCTGCCGTCCTTGGCCGACATCATGGCAAAGGGCACGAAGCCCACGCAGTTCACGGCAATCGGCGTGGAGCCCGTGTTGAATCCCGCTACATGCAGCCTGCCGGCGCGCATGGCTTCCAGCTGCGCGGCATTGGACTGCACGGGGAAGAAGCGCACTTCCTTGCCGGTAGCGGCCTCCAGATGGGCGATGAATTCGTCCCACACCTTCGAGTACATGGCCGGGTCTTCCACGGGGGTGTAGGCAAAGATGAGGATGTTCGGGTCGCGCCAGCGGGCGGCGTCGGTGGGAGCATCGGCCACCAGGTCCTGATTCGCATCCTGATAGCGGGGCGAGAGCTGGGCGTGGGCCGTGCCGGCAATGGCGCAGAGCGTGGCCAGAAGCAGCGCGGCGGGCGTGTGGGCTGTCGTCATTGGGAAAACCTGAGCCATTCCGGAATCTTGTTGTGGCCGGAGTATAGGGGAATGGCGCGGGAAGTGGGAGCTGACTGTGG
>CAYWMC010000273.1:0-3755 GCA_964459345.1 uncultured Klebsiella sp.
GCAGCAGCACGGAGTCCACCATCGACATGACGCGCTCCACTTCGCCGCCGAAGTCGGCGTGTCCGGGCGTATCCACGATATTGATGTGGTAACCATTCCAGTTGATGGCAGTGTTCTTGGCAAGAATCGTGATGCCGCGCTCGCGCTCCTGATCGTTCGAGTCCATGACGCGTTCCACGGCCTTGCCACGATCTTCCAGCGTGCCTGACTGCTGGAGAAGTTTGTCGACGAGGGTGGTCTTGCCATGGTCAACGTGGGCGATGATGGCGATATTGCGAATTTTCTCGATCACGAGCTGATTACCTGTCTGGAGTAGTGTGGGAAGAACGCCGGGAAAAAGGCCGTGGAGTATACACCAGCCTCTGCAAGGATGCCTACAGAATGAAGCGATAGCCCACACCGGGCTCGGTTTCCAGATAGCGCGGGCTGGCGGGATCATCGGCCAGGCGGGTGCGCAGTCTGGCCATCAGAATGCGCAGGTAGTGCGTGTCTTCCAGATGCCCTTTTCCCCACACTTCGGTCAATAATTGCCGTTGTGTGACAATGCGTCCGCGATAGGAGAGAAGCACACGCAGCAGTTCGAACTCCTTGCGCGAGAGTCGCACGGCGGCACCATCGAGACTGACCTGTCGCTGGGCAATGTCCACCCGCAGGTGGCCGTCGTCGAATACCTCCGGCACTACCTGCACGTCACCCTGTTGCCGCAGGAGACTGCGCACCCGGGCAAGAAGCTCCTGAATGCCGAAGGGTTTCACCACAAAATCATTGGCGCCGGCGTCCAGCGCCTGCACCTTTTCGGCCTCGCGATTGCGCACCGAAAGAATGATGATCGGACCGCTGTAGAACTCCCGCAAACTGGCCAGCAACTGCTGACCGTCCATGTCGGGCAGCCCCAGATCGAGAATGATCAGCTTCGGGGAGTTCAGCACCGCCTTCTCCAGTCCCTGCTGCGCCGTCTCGGCCTCAAGCACGTCGTAGTGCTGTGCCGTCAGACCGATGCGCAGAAAGCGACGGATCTGAGGTTCATCATCGATGAGCAGAATGGTATTCATTGCCCATTCTCCTGCAGGGGCAGGATCATCTGCACAACGCAGCCACTGCCTTGCGCTCGTTCGCCAATCCGCACGCTGCCACCGTGCGCTCCAATCATGCCCTTGCAGATGGCAAGCCCGAGCCCCGTCCCGGCCGCGCGCCGATCGCCGCGCTCAGCGCTGTGAAACATGCGAAAGACGTTTTCGCGTTCCGATTCTGGAATACCAGGCCCTTCATCAACGACTTCGATCAGCAGAGGCCGGCCAGGCTCGGTGTCGAGCCGCGAGCAGCGCAGCTGAATCAGCGATCCCAGCGGCGAAAACTTCAGAGCATTGTGCAGCACATTGAAGATGGCCTGCTCGATCAGTGCCGGGTGCACCCGCAGCAATGGGACATCCGGCGCCAGTGTCACTTCCACCCGGTGAGCAGTGGCCAGAGGACGCACACGCTTCATGACGACATTGATGATCTCTTCGATGCTCACCCAGCTGCGATCCAGCGTCAGTTCGCCCTGCCCCAGACGCGTCATGTCGAGCAGATTCTGCGTGTAGTTGTCCAGCCGCGAGGCTTCGGACAGCACTGACTCCAGCAGTTCGTCCTGCTGCGCCTGCGTGAGATCTGCGCGCATCTCCAGGAGCGTTGTCGTGGCACCAACCATGGCCGTGAGCGGCGTGCGGAAATCGTGGGACACCGAGGACAGCAATGACGAGCGCAGCAACTCGCGCTCCTTGTCGATGCGCTCCCGCGCCAGATCGCGCAGCAACTGGATGCGACGCAGGCCCAGGCTGGCCTGGCGAAGCAGGATGTCGATGGCTTCATTGTTCTGGAGTTGGGTATTGCCCGACATGGCCTGCTGCGCACTTGCCAGCAGAATTGCCAGGCTGCCGCCTTCGGCATCACTCACCAGCCGCGCGCTCCAAGGCTCTGGACTCGCGTCAAGCAACAGCGTGGTCTCCCTGCCGGCCAGCAGTGCGCGCTCGACATCCTGGCGCAATGCCGCAGGGAAGTCTTCTGGCACGCTGGCCCACTCCGGCGCCATGCCTTTGCCCGAACACACGGCATGACACTGCCTGCCAGTGAGCTCGCCTGTCGCCAGTTGCAGCGCCATCAGCACCTCCCGCGCCTCCATCGCTGTGCTGATGCTCTCCAGCAGGCGATGCTCGATGCGGGCGAAGCTGTCGCGGAACTCCAGGCTGCTGACCTTGCCCTGCAGGCGTCCGGCCAGCGATCCGACAAGACTCGCAATCAGCAGGAACAGCGCCGCCGTCAACACATCTTCGCGATGGGTCATCAGCAGCGAGCCGCGGGGTTCGGTGAAAAAGAAGTTGAAGGCCAGGAAGCCACTGAAAGCGCTGACCAGCGCGGGCAGTACACGGGTGCTGGTGGCTGTGATGATTACCGCTGCCGTATACACCAGCACCAGATTGGCGGCGGGCACCAGGCGCTGCAGCACGGCACACACAAGGGTCGCCGCAGCCGTCATAAGCAGCGCGAAGGTCACGGCCACCCACGGCCTGTCGAGGACGCCCGAAGTACTCATCAACGGCGCCAGAAAGCCGGACTGAACAGCACGATGATAGTCAGAAACTCCAGTCTTCCCATGATCATCCCTCCACACAACACCCATTTGGCCATGTCTGACAGGCTCGCGAAATTGCCCGCGGGACCGATGATCGGACCAAGCCCCGGGCCCACATTGGCCAGCGCTGTGGCAGAACCGGTCAGGCTGGTAATCAGGTCCAGCCCGGTCATTGACAGCAATAATGTCATGATTGTCAGACTGATCACCATCACGAACAGAAACGCGACCAGCGAGGTCAGAATCTCGTCCGAGACAGTGACGCCATTGTACGTGCGCGGCAGGGTGGCGCGTGGATGTATCGCCCGCGCCACCTGTTCGCGGATAAGGGTCAGGCACAGCTGTATGCGGAAGGTCTTCACTCCACCACTGGTGGACCCGGAACAGCCGCCGAGGAAAGTGGCGAAGAAGAAGATCACGATCGCGAAATTGCCCCACAGCGTGTAATCGACGCTGGCAAAGCCGGTAGTGGTAAGCACTGAAACCAGGTTGAAGGTGGCCACCGTCAGCGACTGCAGGATGGTGGACTCGCCCAGCTGCCAGACGGTGATGGCCAGTGCTGTGCTGAGGCCGGCAATGATCCACAGCATGCCCAGCAGCTGCCTGTCGCGCAGGGGCTTGAAGGTGCGATGCTTGATCACCCGCAGGAAAAGCACGAATGGCGACGCCCCGAGGATCATGAACAGAATGCAGATCCAGTGCAGCACAAGGGAGTCGAACTGGGCGAAGGAGCTGTCCGAGGTCGAGTAGCCCCCGGTGGAGATGGTGGTCAGCGCATGGTTGATGGCGTTGAGCGTGTCCATGCCGAAGATGCGATAGAGCAATGCGCAAAGCACACTCAGAGCCACATACACCAGCACCATGTGTTTTAGCAGCTGCTGTGTGCGCGGCATGGACTTGTCCGACCAGTCCGAGGATTCCGTGCGGAACAGTTTCATGCCCCCCACGCTCAGGAATGGCAGGACGGCGATCGCCATGCCGATGATGCCCATACCCCCGAACCATTGCAGGAGTGAGCGCCACAACAGGACGTCCTGATCGATGCCGTCGAGCCCGACCATCACGGTGGACCCGGTTGTCGTCATGCCTGAGACCGACTCGAAGACTGCATCCGCGAGCGAGCTGGCGTCATGGGTCAGAAGGA